>CAIWRR010000001.1 GCA_903915125.1 Candidatus Firestoneibacteriota bacterium
ATGTGTTTTGCCAGCGTCATTTTCATCAGGTCAAGTTTTCCCCCGCCGAATTTTTTCAGCGTATCGTCTCCAACCGTGTCCGCCTGCCTGCCGTCCACGGAAGGTTTATCAAATGTTATGGCCTTAAGACTATTCAGGTAATTCTGCGCCGCCTTGACTGCCGGAGCCTCTTTGTCCTTTGCCTTTTCTATCGTCTTCTGCAGAGTGTAGATATACCTGAAATCATCGACCCCTTTCTCCGTCCGTATCCAACGGAGCGTCGGAATATCCCGGTCCTTCTGGCCCACAACAGCGTAAGAGTTCGGGAATTCCGCCTGCGTGTTGAGCTTGTCTTCGCTCATGTACCAAAACTGCACATTTCCCTTGGCCTCAAGCTGAAAAGTCAAAAGCCCGAACTGAAAGCGGCCATAGCCGTTATTGTAGATGTAAAGCGTCTTACCCTGTTTCACCACCTCTTTCATCAGCTTTGCGGAAGGCGCCCAGCCGTGAGTCATTGAGCAGGGGCTCTTTCCGCCAAGATCCCAGTAGGTTGCCTGTTTTTTATTATCCTCGGCGCGCGGCCCGCCGTTGTCGCTCATATATGTTGGGAGCGCCGCGATACCGGCTTTTTCGTGGAGTTTCAGCAGGTTCTCAATATCCCAATAAGTTCTCGCGCACGGCCTCGGGTTATCCGTATCAGCTTCCCTCGGCTCGTCGTACATTATCTGAATCACAGGCCAGCCGCCCTTATCCTGCTTTTCCTTCAACTGCGCAAGCATCGCGAGATAGGCCTTGTTGAAGGTTTCATCATAATAGCCGCACTTCATATTGTCCACAAACTCGTTCGGGAGGCCCGTCATTTCTATTATCACTGTTTTAATGCCGTACTTTGTCATCAGCTTCATATTCTTGTCAACTTTGGAAAAATCTATAACCGCCCCTGCCGGAGTTATTTTCAGGGCGCCGACAAGTTTTCCGTGCATGCAGTTCATCCTCATCTTCTTCATTTCTTTCAGGTTCTTCTCAATGAATTCTTCCGGCGAATCAAACGGCAGGTAGGCAAAGGTTCCGAAATAGTATTCGTCGGAAAATGATTCAAAGGAGAAAGGCTGAACCGTTACCGAGAGGCCGATGGACGCTGTTTTTCCTCCCGCCGTTACCGTCGCCTCTCCAGTGTATTCCCCTGCCGCCGCATTGTCCGGAACCGAGACAAGCAGCCAGAACATGCGCGGAGTATCCTTCAACCCGTGTACGGTATTCTGCTCTATCAGGTATTTTCCTTTGCAGTACCAGGAAACGCCCTGAGGCTCGTAGTCGTATTTGACATAATTTATTAAAATGTTTTCTGCCGGAATCTTAGCCCCGTTCTTCCCCTCAAGAGCCGACACCGAAACAGTAATATCCTTCAGATCTTTCAGCGGATAAACTCCGATTACAAGCGGTTCTCTCTCTCCCTGCGCGGCAGATGCTGCCGCGGCGGCGTTCACGCTTCCCTTGCGGGGCACGGAGTTAGGATAGATGTCGTCGTTATAGCTGTCGCTGAAAAGAGAGAACCCTCTTTCCATATCGGCCGCGGGAGGAGTGAAGGTATCCTTTATTTCGGCGAGGCCTTCAAATATTTTCCCGACCTTAAGCATTATCCTTGTTGAACCAACGGTTCCTTTCGGCATATCTGAAGCGTAGACGCTAAAGCATTTCTTCGCGATTGCTTCTTCCGTATCCTGCGCAAAAAGAAGGGTTCCAATCGACAGGACAAGAAAGACCGACAGCAACTTTTTCATAAAAACCTCCGGTATTGCCGTAATCATGTTTTAGTCTATCAGATGCGCCAAAACTCTTCAATTATTAAACAAAAGGAACAAAATTCTTCTCTGCGGACATATGTAATGAGAGCGTGGGAGAAGGCGCGGCCAGATCTTTTGCTTTTAAACGAACTCCACGCCCTTTATTCCTCCCGGGAAAATAATACAGGCGCAGGACAGGTAAACAAACCGAAGCCGTTCGACCTAGAACTCGACACACAATTCCGATTTATGGATCCGGGAGTCTTTAAGCTAAAGAAAGAACTGGCAGGAAACTTCTTCATTATGTCATGTTCTAAAACGCTGAATCCGCAAGCGTCCCCTAAAGCCCTTTACAAACCGCGCAAAATCGGGTAAAATCATATCCGCTTTAAGTTTCTTGTTTTGCTTTTGTTTTTGACGTTAATCAGTAATTATCAATCAGCAATTAGTAATCGCCTCAAAGTTGCTTGTTTTGGTTTTGCTTTTGGTTTTGACTTTAATTAGTAATCAGCAATCAGTAATTAGTAATCGCCTTTATGGGGGTGTAGCTCACCTGGGAGAGCGTCTCTCTGGCAGGGAGAAGGCAAGGGGTTCGATCCCCCTCACCTCCACCAGTAAACTTTTGCGGAGCAAAAGTTTACAGAGCAATCGAGAATGGAAAGCAGAAAATCCCTGCTCGATTGCGGTCTATTGCTCAATTCTCTACTCTCAAACCTGGCAAAAGTTTCCGAGGCAGAACCCAATCTTCCGCTTCAATCCGGGACTTTCGCGATAAACACATCCCTTCTTCCGCTAGCACCCCAGTTGCTGGTATAAATCACAAACTTCCCGTCGCGGCTTATATTCGCCCGGGGAGAATCCCAGTATTCCTTTGTCTTTAAATAATCCGACCTGTGATGGCAGATGCGCTTCACTCTTCCGCTTCCGTCTGTTGCCAGAAGAAATATCTCGTCTTTAAACAATCCCGAGCAGGGCAGTTTGTTGGCCGTAAAGTTGCTAACCAGGATCATGCTCTCGTCGTCGGCAAGGAAGGAAAGATGCGCGCCCTGGCTCCAGTCATCCTTTCTCGCGCGTATCGCAGTAAACGAATGCGGGCTTGCGAGTTTTCTGAAAAGGAAGCGGTTTAGATAATTATCATCGCCTACAAGGCAGCCCGTACCGTTATCGGAGTGCCCCGGAGAAAAATCCGGCCCGTCGTCAAGCAGGTCTGAAACTGTGCCTGACTGCAGGTCTATCACGTGAACATTAATCACCCCTCTTCCCTGCTTATCGCTCTTGACCACTAGATATCTTCCGGATTTATCGACCTGCACTTCGTCAAGTTCGGTTTCATCCATATTCACCAGCAGCTTGTCCGCGCTCCTTTTCCAGACGGCAAAGCCCTTGATGCTGTTTTTTATCAAATCTTTTCTGGTAAACCCGAAGACCTCGTCATCTATTGACCTGCTTAACTGCCAGGGTTTCTCGCCGGGAAGCATCTCTGAAAAGTCTTTTACCAGGGTATACGCCTTGGTCTTCACATTGTAATTCCAGAGACGCTGGCCCTCGGAGCAGATAAGCAAATCCGGATCTATTCCGCTCCAGATAGAATCTTCCCAATTCGGCGCTTTTCCGCCCGGCGTCTTTGCCGCAAAGAGTTTCTCCTTTGAAAGCAGCTTAAAACCGGCCGAATCAAAAGAATACAGGGTGGGGCCGAAAGAAGTCATTATGTGAAAATACGAGCAGTCTTTATTGAAGGAAGGCCAGTAAGAATACGCGGTCTGGGAAGCTTTCCCGTCGAACTCATCCGTCACGCGCAAGATCAGCGTCTTAAATACCTGGTCAATATAGGTCTTTCCGGCCCCGGGAAGAACCGGGGCTTCCGGAAGCGGGCGCACCTCCGTGTCTGTCGCAGCGCCAAAGACAGGTAAGGACAGCACAAGAACTGCCAGGAAGATTTTTATCATTTGCGCTCCTCTGTTCTTCGGGATTGAAAAGTAGCGCGGCCGGGATTGATGCCTACATCTTCTTGACCATCTCTTCAACCGCTTGCACCGCCGCATCCGGTTTCAGCAGGTCAATATTGAAATACATTCCAATCCAGTGGGCGGCATTCAATATATATGGCGCCGTGAAAGAGGTCTTTATTAACTCCGAAGAATTGAATATGGGATGCTTTTCCACAATAGGAAGCAGGAACGCGCAAATCAGCAACCCGCGGATAATCCCCAGCAGAAGCCCGAGGCCATGGTCCAGCCCGCCAACTTTTAGAGACTTAATTCCTTTCTCCAGCAGCATGCCCAGCACGATAACTATCATAACTACAAAAATAAAAATAATTACAAAACCTGCGGCGGACGCAAGCGCCGGGTTGGCAATGCACAAGTACCCGGCTATTGATTTACCGGCAACGGAGGCAGCCGCAAACCCGAGGACTCCCGCCAGGAAAAATACTATCTCTTTAACAAACCCGCGCACCAGCCCGAGAATTATGCTCGTCGAGACTATTATGATGACTATTGTATCTATGAAATTCATTTTTCCTCTCTTTCCCGGCAATTGCAGCGCCGAGTTCTTTAAGTATAATAAACTTTGCCGCTTCTGGCAACCTAAAACAAAGCCGCGTATCCGGTTTTTTACCGCTCAAAGGCGGCCCAAATCCCCTTGAACTCTGACTGGTTCCTGTTATACACTAGTGAAAGATGACCGAGAAAACAACGATAACCGGCAAGCGCAATGAAGAAACCGGAACGGACACATTCAGGCTGCATTCCCGTTTTCAGGGCGGCACGGCCGGGCTTCGCGTTGTTGAACCTGATAAC
>CAIWRR010000002.1 GCA_903915125.1 Candidatus Firestoneibacteriota bacterium
ATAATAAACGGCATAGATTATGACCAGTGGAATCCGCTTACGGACAAGTACCTTGTAAAAAACTACAACCTGGAAACAATTGAACGCAAGCAGGCGAACAAAAGGCAGGTTGTTCTGGATTTGAAGCTGGAATCGGGAGAAAATACGCCTCTCATCTCGATGGTCTCCCGACTTGACGAGCAAAAGGGGCTTGATATCCTGATTGAAGCGATGGACGGCCTGATGAAACTCGACATAAACTTGGTTCTTCTCGGTATCGGCGACAGGAAATTCTATCCCGCGCTGGAGGCGCTCTGCGAAAAATACAAAGGCAGGCTCTCAGTCAATCTCAGATTTGACAATCCCCTCGGGCACCTGCTCTATGGCGGCTCTGACATGTTTCTGATGCCCTCGCATTTTGAACCTTGCGGGCTCTCACAATTGATATCTTTCAAGTACGGGGTCATCCCGGTCGCGCGCTCGACGGGCGGGCTTTATGATACGGTCGCCAATTTTAACCCCAGGACAGGAAAGGGGAACGGATTTACTTTTGGCGCCTACTCCCCGGCAGCTCTGCTTGAATCGGTAACGCGGGCTGTCTCAACCTATGCTGACAAGAAAGCGTGGTCGCACCTTATTCGCACGGCTATGACCGCGGATTTCTCCTGGGAGAAGTCGGCGAGGAAGTACTCTGACCTTTACGAACTCGCGGCAAGGCGTCCGCGCGAGAGGGTTGTATGAGAAGGCCCGCCGAGACCAGGATAGCGGTATTCTTTCTGCTTCCGGCCTTTGCCGTTATCTTTCTCTTTCATGTAATTCCCGCTTTCTACGCGTGGTATATCAGCTTCTTCAGGTTTGACAACCTGTCTCCAATGATTTTCACCGGATTTTCGAACTATGCGAGACTGCTTAAGGACGGGATGTTCTGGAAGTCGCTCTTCAATACCTTCTATTTCGCGGCGGGAACAATTCCGCTCAGCATCATCATCTCGGTATTTATTGCCGTACTCCTGAACCAGAAGATACGCGGGCTTTCTTTCTTCCGCACGGCCTATTTTTTGCCCGTCATCACCTCAATGAACGCGGTAGCGATGGTTTGGCTCTGGATCTTCCAGCCGGATATCGGGCTCTTGAACTACATCCTCGGCTTCTTCGGGGTGTCCAGGATAAACTGGCTGATGGACCCAGTCTGGGCTATGCCGGCGGTGATTATGGTCAGCGTCTGGAAGAACATCGGCTATAATATTATAATATTCCTCGTTGGACTGCAGACTATTCCCGGCGAGTATTACGAAGCGGCTCAGCTGGACGGGGCGGGAGATATGCAAACATTCAAGAATGTGACCTGGCCGCTCCTTATGCCAACGGTTTTTTTCGTCACGCTTATCTCGCTCATTAACTCATTCCATACTTTCACGCAGATTTACATGCTGACGCCGGACGGCGGGCCGCTCAAATCAACCTCTGTGATAGTCTTTTACCTCTACGAGAACGCCTTCAAAAACTTTGATATGGGCTATGCCAGCGCCATCTCGTTCGTAGTATTTTTAATAACATTTGTGCTTACGGTGTTGCAGAATAAGTTCTGGGGAAGGAAGATACATTACGGCAATTAATCGGAGCGGTGGTCTGGGGACGGAGGACAGAGGACAGAGGACAGAGGACAGAGGACAGAAGACCAAGGACAGAATAGTGACCATAAAAAGATTTCTAACATACGCGATTCTGATAATCGGCGCGGTAATAATGCTGCTGCCTTTCTTTTGGATGGTTTCCACATCGTTTAAGGCGCCGCAGGAAGTGCTTTCTATGCCGCCCAAATGGTTTCCGTCCGCTTTAAATTTCAGCAACTACATTGACGCTATGAAATCGGCGCCGTTCGGAATGTTCTTTTTCAACAGCGTTCTGGTCGCAATCTTCAACACGGTACTCCAGATAGTAACCGCGGCGCTGGCCGGATACGCTTTCGCGCGGCTGGATTTCAAGTTCAAGAACGCGCTCTTTTTATTCTTTCTAGGGACGATGATGATACCCATGGAGGTCATCCTGGTCCCGAACTACATGCTCCTTAAATATCTCGGCATGCACAGCACCTATTTTGCCCTGATAATTCCCTGGGCCGCCTCCGTTTTCGGTATATTCCTGGTGAGGCAGTTCGTGCTCTCGCTTCCCAAGGAGCTCTTTGAGTCGGCCGAGATTGACGGCTGCACCCACTGGCAGATACTCTGGAAGATAGTCTTTCCGTCGGCAAAGCCCGTATTCATAAGCGTGGGAATATTCTCTCTCATCGGGAGTTGGAACTCTTTCCTGTGGCCGCTCATCATGACAGACAGCGAGTCCATGCGCACTATCCCCGTGGGGCTGGCCTATTTTAGCGCGGAGTTTTCCACGAGGTATCATTTGATGATGGCCGCGGCAGTCCTTTCAATTCTTCCTATAATTCTTATCTATTTCTTCGCCCAGAAGCAGTTTGTGGAAGGGATAGCGACTTCGGGGATTAAGAATTAAAACAAAAGTTTGTAACGTTCATAAGGTTTATAACGTTTATAACGTAAATCAAAGGCAAAGCAAAGTCAAAGTTTATAACGTCACGAGTTCAATAAGGAAGTGCAACACTTAGGAGGTTATGTTAACCTAAGTGTCTATGAAAAAGCAATATAAGCACTTCAGTATCGAAGATCGAGATTTGCTATGTGCGTATCACAATCAAGGCCTAA
>CAIWRR010000003.1 GCA_903915125.1 Candidatus Firestoneibacteriota bacterium
ATGACCCATTCTTCGGTGATGCCGGTCTCCTTCAACGGTAAAAAATATTTTATTTATTGCGCCTCGGCCGGTTCGGTCTTTGTATCTGCGGATTCGGGAGCGGTGGCGTGGATTGACGATTCCTGGAAAATAAACATCGCGAATGTCCCGAGCCCCATTCAGGCCGGGCCGGACAGGATACTTTACACCGGCGGTTATGACGCCGGAGCAAAGCTGGTTAAACTATCCGAAAACGGCGGTAAGGTTTCTTTCAAGGACATTTTCAAAGTCAAGGCCTCCGTCTTCGGCTCGCAACAGTCGACTCCGGTATTCTATGACGGGTTCGCTTACGGCGTTATCCAGAGCGGGAACCTTGTCTGTTTTGACCTTGAAAAGGGGGCGCAGGCCTGGAAGAGCGACAAGAAGTTCGGGTTGGCGCCGCTGATCATCGCCGACGGAAAGATTTATCTCATAGACGACATGAGAGGTATCCTGTATATTATGGAAGCGAAGCCCGGCGGCTATAAGGAACTCGGAAACGCGAAGGTCTTTAACGGGCGCGAAATCTGGTCTCCGATAGCCATAGCGGGCGGAAGGCTTATTGCCAAGGATCTTACCGAATTAGTTTGCGTGAAGGTAAAATGAAATGAAGAGAAAAGAGTTTCCAATATGGGCGGGTATCGTACTAGTTGGAGGAATCTTTGGCTGGTTCCTCATGAGTTCAACCGGGACGAAGGTTTCGCCTCTTGCGGGAGGCCCGGAAAATCTCAAGGGGACGGGCCTCGGAAAGAAACTCTCCGAGAATTACTACTATAATATAGACAAATACAAGCAGGTCGATTCAAAGCTGATTAAATATAAGGAAACGGGAAGCATAAAATCCAATCTCGCGAAAGTTTACGGGTTGTCGGTCTCAAGGGACGGGGCAGTCGCTGTTTGCGGGGAGAACGGCGTTGAGGTGTTCACCGGCGGGAAACTTAAGGAAAATATTGCGGTTGACGGCGCGGTTACCTGCGTTAATTTCGGGAGCAATTTGATATTTGGCACAAAAGAGAATGCCGGTATTTATTCCGGAGGGAAGACCGCGTGGCTCTTCGGCAAGAACGCCAAAGCGCTGAAGCTTCCGGAACTGAAATATGTGACCGCTGTGCTGGCGGCAGACGGCAGGTTCTATGTCGCGGACTCCGTAGCCAAGAAGGTTTACATATTCTACGAGAATGGCAAAGAGTTTAAGGCTGTCACGGGAAGCCCGCGCTTTGTTATTCCAAGCCCGCACTTTGACCTTGCGGCGCGGGACGGGTTCCTTTATGTAACTAACCCGGGGATGCTTAGGATAGACAAATTTACCCTTGACGGAGAGTTCGTTGAGAGCCTGGGCACGCAGGGAATGGGCATCAAAGATTTTATGGGCTGCTGCAACCCGACCAATATCTGCGTTCCGGGAGACGGTTCAATTATAGTTTCGGAAAAAGGAATACCGAGGGTGAAGCGGTTAACTTTGAAGGGAGAGCTGCTGGACGTGGTGGCCGCTCCGTCGAGTTTTGACGAAAAATGCGCCTTTATGAGCCTCGGTTCCGACAGTAACGGAAGGATATATGTTCTGGATTCTGAAAAGAAAGCCGTGAGGATTTTCGAGAAGAAAAAATGAAAAAATATAACAGAAAGGACATATTGATAACCGCCGGTCGCTGGACGCTGGCTGCTGCCATCGCGTCTCTCACCGGTCTGCTCTCGTTGAAGGCGTTTAAGTCCGGCGGGCTGTGCAGGGAGTTTAACAGATGCGGAAAATGTATAGATAAAAGTAATTGCTCGCTGGCAGGGCTGGTAGGGAAAGCGAAATGGAAGGCGAAGTAATATAGAAGTTTGTAAAGTTAGTAAGGTTCATAAGGTTTATAAGGTGAATACAATAACCGAACCATGAGCTTTTACCTTACAAACCTTACGAACATTATAAACCTTACAAACTTTTGTGGAAAGAAGGATTATGTCCAACAACGAAAAGAACGATATAACCCGCAGACAGTTCCTCTCAAACCTCCTTCGGGGAGCGTCGCTTCTGGCGATTGGGGCTTCGGCCGGAGCTTTGCTCTTTAAGGCAAAGAAGGTAGAACTTGTTTGGCAGATAGATCCGAAGAAATGCACCCGCTGCGGCAGATGCGCGACCGAATGCGTCCTTGCGCCGTCAGCGGTAAAATGCGTACACGAATACAGTATCTGCGGGTACTGCAAGCTCTGTTTCGGTTTCTTCGCGCCCGGGCAGGTTAAGCTTGACACTGGGGCCGAGAACCAGCTTTGCCCGACAGGGGCGCTCCGGAGAAAATTCGTGGAAGATCCGTATTACGAATACACGATTAAAGAAAAGCTCTGCATCGGCTGCGGGAAATGCGTGCAGGGCTGCAACACTTTCGGAAACGGCTCTCTCTATCTTCAGGTGCGCCACGACAGGTGCGTGAACTGCAATGAGTGCTCAATAGCCAAGGCCTGTCCGAATGACGCGTTTGTAAGGGTGCCTGCGGGAACACCGTATATTAAAAGAGAGCATACGTAAATATAAAAGTTTGTAAGGTTCATAAGGTTTGTAAAGTTTATAAAGTTTAAAGCCACACTTCGTGCGTCTTATAAACGTTAAGAACATTATGAACGTTACAAACGAGCAGAGATAAAATGAAGAGATTAATTTACATATTGGTATTGGCGACGGTAATATTTACCGGATTTGCCATTGCTGAAGAATACAAGTTTCCTCCTCCGGAGTTTGATTCCGCCTATAAGGCGCCGGAGAGGGTAAATCCGGCCGCCCGTCCGGACTGGTACGCTTATATGGATGTGGGCGTTTTGCTCGTATTTCTTTCGCTTTCAGCCTGGATATCGCTCAAAAAAAGATCGCGCGTCTTTATGGTGGCGCTTTCCGTTGCCTCTCTTGCCTATTTTGGCTTCTTCAAAAGGGGTTGTGTCTGTTCCATCGGGTCCATTCAGGATGTGACGGCGGCACTCGCGCTTCCGGGGTATATCCTGCCGCTCTCGGTTGTGGCTTTCTTCGTATTGCCCCTTATTTTCGCGCTCTTTTTCGGGAGGGCGTTCTGCGCGGGGGTCTGCCCTCAGGGAGCTTTGCAGGATCTTGTTCTGATAAAATGGGTTAAGGTGCCGCGCTGGCTTGACAGGGGGTTGTCCCTCTTCGCCTATCTTTACCTTGCTGTTTCGATAATATTCGCGGCGACAGATACAATGTTTATCATCTGCAGGTTTGACCCGTTTGTAAACTTCTTCAGGATGTCCGGACAATTCCCGATGGTGGTGCTCGGGCTTTTATTCCTCCTCGCGAGCATGTTCATCGGGCGCCCCTACTGCAGGTATGTCTGCCCTTACGGGGTCATTTTGAAATTCCTCGCGATGTTTTCGTTAAAAAAAGTCACGGTCACGCCGGCAGAGTGCATAAATTGCTCGCTTTGCGACGAAGCCTGCCCGTATGACGCCATAACCGGTCCCAAGGACAGCAGGGTAGAATGAAAAAACTGTCGGCTTACATAGCTCTCCTCATACTGCCCGCCCTTGCAGGGGCTTTCCTCGGCTATTTCATGGGGCAGTACCTTTCAAACTATAACGCGACGGTATCTCTCGCGAAAGAAGTCAGGTCCGTCTTTGAATTAACAGCCAAAGGAGGGAAGGTTGACACAGACATCCTCTCAATTGACGCGAAGGAGTACATGAAAACTCCCGGCGCGGCTGACCCGCAATTTCTCTACGAGAAAGCGGCCGTATTAAAAAATAAGTTTGGCCTCGGCGGCATACTTGCGGGCGCCTGGCTCGGTATTGTGTTCTTTCTGAAAGCCGCGAATGCGGGAAGGGGAAGAAAGTACGAGATACGGGAGCCCGATCCGGCGCTTTGCGTATCCTGCGCCAGATGTTTCAAATCGTGCCCGGTTGAACGGGAGAGGTTGAAAAAAATAAATGGCTGATCTAAAACAGAAAAATAGCGGAACAAGAATGCTTGTGCTCGCAGCGGTAGTGCTTGGGTTCTTTACTCTGGCGGCCTTGACCGGCATAGGTCTTTTCTATGAGGCAAACAAAGACCGCGTCATAAAGGTCAGCAATTTCAGCGTTCTAAAGGAGAAACTCGAGAAGGACGCCAACAACGAGGCCCTGAAGAACGAGATACGCGAGGCCGACAGAACAGACAGGGCAAAATACTTCGGGATGCTTGAACTGATTGAAAAGGGCAAGTACCCTCTCGCCGGGTTTTTTATTCTGTTCGTGCTTTTGCTCAAGGCATATTTCTCCTTAAACCCGTTTCTGCCGGACAAAAAGAAAGCTGATGAGCCCAAGCCGGGAAAGTTCAGGTACAGGGCCGTTATTTCGCTTAGCGGCATATTCCTCGTACTCTGCGCCGGAATGCTGATCAGCGCTTTCTTTGACGCGAGCAGTTATTTCAGGAGCATTAAGCCTAAGCCGGCCGCTCCGGCGGATGAGTGGGGAGGCGATGAGCCGGCCGCTCCGGTTTCAGTTAAAGCGACGCAGCCTGCCCCGGCAATTTTGCAGGCCGCAGCCGAATGGCCGGGATTACGGGGGCCTGCCGGGTCTGCTATTGCCTCCCCGGGGAAATACCCTGTAAGTTTTGATTACAAAACTGGAAAGAATATAATTTGGAAAACGAAGCTTTCCGTTAACGGCTATTCTTCTCCTGTGGTTTGCGGGAACAGGATTTATCTGGCCGGAGAATCTGACGGATCGCTAAAGCTTAAGTGTTTTGATGCCGCTACGGGAAAAATAGTTTTCACCTCGGCCGCCCTTCCAAAAGCAAAAAAGGACGAGCAGATCCCCTCGGAGAAAGACGGCGGTTCCGGCATGGCAGCGGCAACTCCAGTCTGCGACGGGGAAAATATCATAATGATCTCCCCGACCGCTGATGTCTTCTGTTTTGACCTAAACGGCAAGCAGTTGTGGACGGTTGACCTTGGGACGCCCGACAGCGTTTACGGGCTCGCTTCCTCGCCGGTACTGCTCGGCGATAAAGTCATACTCCAGCTGGACAAGCTAAAAGAGGGAGCGTTCCTCGCGGCGCTTGATAAAAAAGACGGTAAGATTGCCTGGAAAGTGAAGCGCAAAGTGCAGGCTTCCTGGTCAACGCCCGGTATTGCCGAGCTCCACGGAAAGAAATGCATAATCACTTTTGCAGATCCGGACGCGATAGCTTACTCCGCGGACGGGGCTGAGCTATGGAAGGCATCGGTAATAAACGGCGAAATATCCTCATCGCCGGTTAATTTCGGAGGGATTACCTATGCGGCAAGCGCGACATCGTTTTTTGCGCTGGACGCCTCCGGCAAGCAGCTCTGGGAAGCTGAAAAAGACACAAATATTAACTCGCCGGTGACCGACGGAAAGAAGATTATTATCGCTGAAGCCGGAAGCATAGCCTGCTACAAGAATGACGGAAAACTCATTTTTAAGCAGGAAGTGAAGGGCGAGTTCTGGGCTTCACCGGTGCTGGCAGGCGATATCTGCTACGTGCCCGGGCTTGAAGGCTCCTGGCACATATTTAAATTCGCGGATAAATACGAGCCGCTGGCTGAATTTGAGACAGGCGAGCGGACAGCCGCGACGCCGGCCTTCGTCAACGGCAAAATATATATCAGGACGGAAAAGAACCTTTACTGCGTTGGCAATAAGTAGAAAGATTGGTTTATCGGTGCCATCGATGCCCTTCATCGGTGTAATCAAACAGAGAATTTGGACTTAAAAAAACTATGCTGATGTTCTCTAAAGAAAAAATAGACGCCATTCTGGCCAAATACGAGGTCAAAGAGACCTCAGTTATACCTATTCTTCAGGACAT
>CAIWRR010000004.1 GCA_903915125.1 Candidatus Firestoneibacteriota bacterium
ATAATATCCGTCAAGCTGGAAGAAATTGACGAATCGGGCCTGGCAAAAGCCCCCGAAGCCGACAAAGAAAACGCCGGTTAACCCGCTGTAAGGTTTTAGGAAACAAGCCGTCAGGCGTCCTTTGTAAGTCACGCAGCCGCACGTAGCTTCCTTGTCTCTTTTGTTTTGCTTCAAAATGTTTACGTTACAAACCTTATGAACGTTATAAACTTTATCTTTCAGATGCCGGAGAAAACCTCACCCTTTAGGGTGAGGATGAATCCGGCATGAATAATATTAACACACCTATAAAGAGAAACTCCGGCCTTCAGGCCGCAGAGTTTCATAAAGTTTATAAGGTTTATAAAGTTTGTAAGGTAATAGCAAAAGAGAAGCGAATCAAAGGTAGCCATGACTTCGCGGGTTAGATGCAAGGTGAGATCGTTATTCTGTTATGCCGGACGTACGAAGTGCGGCTTATAAACGATTATCTTTATGAGGCGGCCTCATGTTATCTATTGATAATATTAAAATAAATTCCACCCCCGACTTTAACCGCTTTGTCAAAGTCCTAAAACGTACGGGAAAACCCGACAGAGTCCCATTTTTTGAACTTTTCAGCAATATTCACGAAAAGGTGGCGGGACATCTTGTTAAGAAGAATGACTGCAAAGATGAGCAGGAGTATAAATACAGAATGCAGGCCATTTACAATAAGCGCCTCGGCTATGATTATTTTGAGATGTTCTCTCCCTGCTACCTTCCTTCCGCGGCCCACAAACACGGTGAAAGCGACAGGGCTTATGTGCAGGGCGGAGATTCATTGGTGGGCACCTGGGAAGAGATGGAAAAATACCCCTGGCCGGATACAAAACAGATTAGCTGGAGGAATTTTGAGAGAGTGAAGGATTTTCTTCCCGAAGGTATGAAATGTGTGGCAATGAGCCCGGGAGGCATTGAAGAAGCCGTCATTCTGAATATAATGGGTTACGAAAAGCTTTGTATGGCGTTCTACGATGACAGAAAACTGGTTCAAGAGGTCTTTGACCGTGTTGGAAACTTTATGGTATATCTGTTTGAACATTATGTGCAGTATGATTTTGTGGGCGCTGTTACCATCAGCGACGATCTGGGCTTTAAGACCTCTACCATGATACCCCCGGCGGAAATCAGGCAGTTTATTTTTCCCTGGTATAAGAAACTTGTGAAAATAGCGCATGATGCCGGCCGCCCCGTAATTCTCCACTCCTGCGGCAACTTGAAGGAGATATATGAGGAGATAATAGGGATGGGGATTGACGCGAAGCATTCCTACGAGAATGTCATTATGCCTGTTTGGGAATTTAAGAAGGTGTACGGCAAGCGCATAACTCCGCTCGGTGGATTTGACGTGGACAAGATTTGCAGGGAAACAGAAGCGCAGGTCCGGGAGCACACACGCTTCCTGATAGACAATTGCGCTCAGGATGGCGGCTATGCCATCGGCACTGGAAATTCGGTGGCCGATTATATCAATATCAATAATTTTCTGTCTATGCTGGAAGAGGCTTTCAATTACAGTAAATAGTAAAATGATTACGCGGATTAGAAAGAGAGATTATACAGATTAGAACTATATAGGTTTTTTCTGTGCTTTGTAAGGCTTTTTTCTTGGCGCGACTTTCCTGACATAATCCCAATAAGATGATTTGGTCATAGGCTTTCTTTTTACTTCCAGCTCGGCTGTTCCCGCGAGCGCTTCAATCTTTTTGGCCAGTATAAACTGCATGCAGTTGGGGACGTGATCGCCGAAGTACCTGTGCTGCATCACGCAATGAAAGCAGTCGCTGTGCCACTCGCACTTTTTCTTGGGGCAGGTGCACTTGTCGTACTTGCCGGAATCCATCATCTTCCGTATTTTCTTTATGAGTTTTACATACTCCTGTTTTGTCATAGGTTAATTATACGCAGGCAGCCGCGTTTTTTCAAGCCAAAGCGGAATTAAGCCTTGTTTTTTGTTGATTATCAAAGGATTTGACAAGAAAGGGTTGTTTTAGTATAATTAAACCTGTTTTTGACCCTATGCTTCCGCCGAGGCGCGTGTACGCCGGCAGTTTGGCGTAGACCAGCCGTTTCACGGCTGGCAATGGTGGAGCATTCCTGGCGAAGCCAGTCCGCCGGTAGTTTGGCGGAGACTGTTGTAAAAGAAGTTACATATTCCTCGATAGCTCAATGGTGGAGCATTCGACTGTTAATCGAAGGGTTCCTGGTTCGAGTCCAGGTCGAGGAGCCAACAAATCCAAGCCGTCACGTAAGTGGCGGCTTTATTTATGTTGAAAGTAAGTGACGAAGTAAAAGTGCTTTTCCGGTGCCGCATTCCCCGCCAGAAAGCCGGCGGGCCAGCCTGCGGCTGGGACTGTTAATCCCCGCCGAAGGCGGGTCCGCCTCCGGCGGAGAAGGGTTCCTGGTTCGAGTCCAGGTCGAGGAGCCAAAATATTTCAACCGCCGGTGCTAACGCCGGCGGTTTTATTATTACTGAACGAATCTTATGAAGTCAGACAGTGAGGCTACAACAATGTATTTTGTATATGTAATACAGAGTATTATTGATGGAATGCGATACACAGGATCGACATCCAAGGAACCGAAACAGAGGTTAAAAGAACATAACTCAGGCAGCAACAAATGGACAAAGGGGCACAAGCCATTTAAGATGGTACATTTTGAAGCATTTAGCGGCAAAACTGAAGCGATAAAGAAAGAGAAATTCCTTAAGTCTGGAGCAGGTAGGAAATATATTGATGAAATTGTAAAACAGTAGAGCATTCCCCGCCAAAAAGCCGGCGGGCCAGCCTGCGGCTGGGACTGTTAATCCCCGCCGAAGGCGGTCTCCGCCATGATGATTGGCGTACACGCGCCTCCGGCGGAAATTCGGCATGAATCATATCTTTACTTACCGAAACAAAAGACTCCGGCCTTCAGGCCGCAGTCTTTTGTTTTCAAAGTGAACTTATCAAGTTAATATGATACTAATTAGAGTAGAGATATGTTTAAGGGGAAATAGTATGAGGAATACAAGTATTGGCAATGCTGCTTTGCTTTTGCTGATTACTCTTGCTTTAAGTAGTTGTGCAGAAAAAAAGATACTTGGCCGTTATGATTTATCCGATTATAATTATTCCAAGGCAGCTTCAATTCCTACAGATGAGGAATTAGACAAATATAACAAGATAATAAACACAGACAAGAAAAATGCTGCAGCATTCTTTGAGCGGGGTAAAATATATAACGCAAGAAACCAGTATAAAGACGCAATAGCAGACTATGGTCAATCAATAGAGTTGAATAATAAGAATGCAAAAGTATATTTTGAAAGAGCAGACGCATATTATAATAATGGAGAATACAAAAAAGCAATTCTTGATTATACTGAGGCCGTGCGGTTGGATGATAAATTTGCATTGGCATTTAATAACAGATCTGATGCGTATCTTATGGAACGGGATTATAAAAGCGCAATCAGCGATGTGACAAAAACTATCCAACTTAGCCCAAATAACGAGTTACTTTATCATGGGCGTGGACTTCTGTATATCCTAAAAGAAGAAAAGGAATACGATAGGGCCATTGCGGACTTTGAAAAAGTGATTGAAATAAACCCTAAATATGTTAACGCTTATTTTGAGCTTGGAAATATATATTATGCTAAAGGAGAATATGGCAAAGCAATATTCAATTTTACTAAGACAATAGAATTAGATGAAACCTTATGGGTAGCATATGATAATCGTGGAGAGGCTTATGAAAAGTCGGGTCAAAAAGCTAAAGCGGAAGCTGATTATAAAACAGCTAAGGAATTAAGAAGCAGGCGTTCTCCAAATTAGAATCCGGGAATTGGTTCAGGGTTATTGTACATAAACCGCTTGCAAAGCTCGTCCAGAACAGAGAACAGGCAAATCCCAGCCCGTCAGAAATGGCGGGCTTATTTGTTTTACGGTTAAGGATTATTTTTGTTACAATACTTGCAGCAATCCAGGAGGGTATTCTATGAATGGCCCGTCGCCGCAAGAAAAACATCCTATGCAGGGTTTCACGAGAGTTTGTTTCATTAAAAATACCGTTAAGAATCCGAATATTTTGATTGGTGATTATACCTATTATGATGACGGCGAAAATTCGGAAGATTTCGAACGTAACGTGTTGTATCATTACCCGTTTATCGGAGATAAACTGATAATAGGCAAGTTCTGTGCAATCGCAACCGGGGTAAAATTCATCATGAACGGAGCGAATCATAAGATGGGCGGGCTTACAACCTATCCCTTCGGCATATTCGGCAAAGGGTGGGAGAAGGGAGTGCCCAAAGCCGGTGAACTTCCTTACAAGGGGGATACGGTTGTAGGCAACGACGTCTGGATCGGATACGAAGCGCTGATAATGCCGGGAGTGAAGATCGGAGACGGGGCCATAATCGGAGCCAGGGCGGTGGTTACAAAAGACGTGGAGCCCTATTCAATTGCAGGCGGCAATCCGGCAAAGCTGATCAGAATGCGTTTTGAAGAAAATACGGTTAAACGCCTGTTAAAACTAAAATGGTGGGATTGGAGCGCCGAAAAGATCACAAGTAACATTGGGTTGATAACTGCCTGCAGTGTTGAGGATTTGGAATCGGTCAAATAGCGCGGCTTTGGGAATATACTTAAGCCGGGAGAATTAATGAAATTGCCCAAAAAAATACTGACAAAAAGGCTGCTCTTGAGGCCTCCCTGTATTCAAGACGCAGAAGAAATTTATAATAAATACGCCAGGGACATAAAAGTATTAAAGTATTTGTCCTTTAAGCCGCATGGGAGCATTAAAGCAACAAGACTATTTCTAAAACAAGTAATTAGAAATAATAGAACAGGGCGCAGCTTAACCCGGGCAATTGTTGATAGAGAAAGCAAAGAATAAATGGGTATGATAGGCGCGGTAATTGACGGTTTTAAGGCGGAAGTTTCGTTTGTGATGGCCGGCCCTTACCAGAACAAAGGGTATATGACCGAGGCATTAAAGGCCTTAATTGAAATAATATTCAGGAATAGAAGTATGTATAGAGTTTGGGGAACCTGTGATGTAAATAATGAGGCGTCAGCGAAAGTAATGATAAAATGCGGTATGAGATAAGAGGGGATATTCAAAAGATGGTTCGTTAATCCAAATATCTCAAAGAAACCACGAGATGATAAGATATTTAGCGTAACAAGATAGCGGCAATCCCTCCAGCTAAAGCATACGCGAAAAGAGGGAAGTCCCCGAAAAATATCAGCTCCCAATGTGTATTTTACTCCCACGCAGGGATGGCTGACGCCCGGACCCGGGTTGCGTGAAGCAGTTTAAGCCGGCCTTCTTCTTTTCACTTGAAGAATCACTTTAAATATGCTTTAATATGTTGTATGTATAAACCGAAGTTTGCAATATCTCAGCACTTGTCTAAGTTGATAGACGAGATTTCCGCGTTGCGTGAGCGTATCATTAGTTCCTCCCTTCAAACTGCCTGGAAGCCCGCGTTACAAAAAGAGATGGAGATAAAGAGCGCGATGGGTTCAAGCGCTATAGAGGGCTATGTGTTGAGCCTGCCGGAAGTAACCGCGCTTGCTTCCGGTTCAAACCTTGACCGAAAACTCAACTTAACAGAAAGAGCCGTGGTTAATTATATAAGCGCCCTGCGATATCTCAGCAAGAATTCTGACAAGAAGAGCATTACAACCGCGGATATATGCAAACTTCACAAGATAATTGGAGAAGGCGCTGTAGAACACGGAGCCGCGGGAGTTTACAGGGGAATACAGAATTATGTGGTAAATATTTCCGGGGGCGTTATTTACACTCCGCCTGCGGCGGCTAAAGTACCGGGTTTAATGGTTGAGTTTGCGGACTGGATAAACGATGAAGCCGCGTTGAATCTTCCGGTTATTTCGTCAGGAATCATACATTATCGTTTTGTGGAAATTCATCCCTTTGCTGACGGTAACGGAAGAGTTGCCAGAGCGCTTGGTACCTGGGAATTATTAAGGCGTAAATTTGACACCCTTCATATCTTTGCTATTGATGACATAATTTATGAACATAAAAAAAGTTATTATTCCGCCTTGAATTCTGTGCAGAAAGAGAATGGTGATTTAACTCTTTGGCTCGAGTTCTATCTGGAGATAGTGGCCGAGTCCCTTGATAGAGGGTGGAAGAGGATTATCTCCCTGCCAAAATCAGGGAATCTTGAAAAATTGTTTTTAACTCCTAAACAGGAGAAGTTGTTGATGCTTTTACGCGATTCAGAAGGTTTAAGCGCGAAGGATATGGCCTCAATATTGAAAGTAACTGTGCAAGGGGCTCATTTCCTGCTTAAACCATTGGTTGAAGCGCATATAGTAAGAAGGTTTGGCGGAAAAAAAACCGGTAAATACGGGCTTTGTAAATAGGATACAACGAACACGGAGACAAGCATAATATGACGGATTCCAAACGGCCGACAATAGGCTTGGCATTGGGAAGCGGAGGCGCCAAAGGATTGGCGCATATCGGAGTAATTAAGAAACTGGAAGAAAACAATATTCCAATTGATATGATAGCAGGCTCAAGTATTGGGGCGCTAATCGGCGGTGTTTATGCCAAAAACAGAGATATCCGCCGGTTGGAGAAGAAAGCCATGGACGCCGACTGGAGATTCATCCTCTCCCTAATTGATCCTTCTATGCGCGAGGGATTCCTTGGCGGCGAAAAGGTCAAAAAGTTCATTGAAAGTTACATTGGAAAGGTCTCTTTTGATAATCTAAAGATACCTCTTTCGGTGATAGCGACCGATATAGAAAACGGGGAAATGGTTTCCCTTGACAGCGGCGAGGTCTCTTCGGCTATCAGAGCCAGCGTCTCAATTCCGCTCGTGTTTAGGCCAATAACTCTAAATGGCAGGGTGCTTGCTGACGGGGGAATGTCCATGCCCGTCCCTGTCCCGGTTGTTAAAGAAATGGGAGCTGATATTATAATCGCTGTTAATTTGGACGGCGATTGTTTTGCCTGCAAAGGCAGCGGGAAAAGCAGATTTAACCTGGCTAAAATAGCAAGATATTCCGTGGACATAATGCGCTATCATCTTGCCTCCTTAAATATTAAAGGCGCTGATATAGTCATTTCTCCGAAGACAGGAAATATTGAGCTGCTTGAATTTTTAGAGGGCAAAAAAGCAATCAAAGCCGGGGAAGAAGCAACTGCGTTAATCCTGCCGCGATTGAAAGAACTGCTGCATATTTAAGAGCCATCGGTTAAGGCCACGCCAAAACAGGGTTTAATTCGTAAAACTGCTTTTGAAATCCCCGCCAATCATGTATAATACATACAGATTCAGTATTCCGCTTTCATTCCCCAAATTTGTTGAAGCCGGCTTTCCATTTGTGCGGCAAATGCTGCTTTCCGGAGAGAAATAGCAATGTTAACGCCGAAATTGTTCACAACACTGAAAGGATACACGCTAAAGCAATTTTATTCCGATGCCGTTGCCGGCATTGTTGTAGGCATAGTCGCCATTCCTCTTGCCATCGCTTTTGCCATTGCTTCAGGAGTGTCGCCCGATAGAGGGCTTATTACTGTTGTCGTCGCAGGTTTTTTAATTTCGGCATTGGGCGGCAGCAAGGTGCAGATAGGAGGCCCCACAGGAGCGTTTGTTGTTATCATTTACGCGGTGGTGCAGAAACACGGCGTTGACGGGCTTATCGTCGCCACGCTTATGGCAGGCATACTGCTGGTGGCAATGGGCCTTGCCAGGTTTGGGACTATTATCAAGTTTATTCCGCATTCGGTGATAGTGGGTTTTACGAGCGGTATCGC
>CAIWRR010000005.1 GCA_903915125.1 Candidatus Firestoneibacteriota bacterium
AACCTTGGCGTCAAAATTGCCGTCTTCGCCGTAGGAGTCGGTCTTCTTGATGTGCATGTAGAAAAAGTCGTACTTTGAAACATTCTGCTCCAGCAGGTCAAACTCGCTCTTGATGGTATCCCCCGCGTCCAGCACGTCCATGCCCACAAGACGGGCCAGCCCTTTATACATCGGATAATTCGCGACGCAGGCGGTCGACATTTTCGTGACCTCCTTAAGCGCCGGTATGTCGGGACAGCTCGCGATACCGCGGAGTAAAAAGGTATTCGCCTTCGGTTCGTTCTTTAATACTTCGTTGGCCAGCTTGATAAACTTGTTGAGCACCTCGGCCGTTTTCTTTGCCTCGGGACGCAGCGGGGAAACTTCGTGCGCCTTCAAACCTTCTTTTTGGGGGTCAGTCTCGTTCACGCCGTCCGCCAGCCCGTCGCCTTCAAGGATTACCACAAACCTGTGTTCCTTGCCGTTCTTTATGATTATCTTCACGCCGTCAATTTCCTTTATCGCGGCAGAAAGTTTTCCGGTCAGCTCTATGTTCTTATCCGTCGGTATCCTTCCGGCCCTGCGGTCCAGTATGGCGCCGCTTTTATCCATCGTGGCAAAATTTGCCCTGGCGGCGATGTTCCTGCAGGTCATCGGGAAATTTATCCCGAGAGCTTCGAGCACTCCCCGGCCTATCGGGAACTCTATCGGGTCGTAGCCGAAAAGCGCAAGGTGCGCAGGCCCGGAGCCCGGAGTAATTCCCCTGGCTATCGGGTGGGTAAGTCCGAGCATTCCGGTCTTGGCAAGTTCGTCAAGGTTGGGTTTCTTTGCGGTTTCAAGTTCGGTCTTGCCGGTCGAAGGATTCGGAAGCCCTCCGACGCCGTCCATTACAATAAGAAGAATCTTTGCGGCGCTCTTTACGGTGAGTGATTTTATCAATTTCAGGTCCATTATTGCCTCCGTTTGGGTTAGATTCTTGATTATACTTGATTGTAAAGAGGTATTTCAAATCAAATGACGCTTCCCCGGCTCCCGCAACGGATAGCAGGCGCCTGTTTTTGTGCTATAATCTATTTGTTTATTCATATCTTGCGCAGGGGAGTCTCAATGATACAGGCGGGTTTCGGCAAAGCAAGCATCTGGAATTCTATAAGAACGGAGCGCAGGGCGGCAACCCCGCTTGAAGCCGCTGCTTTCTGCGTCTCTTCCGGTAAAACCACCGCTGTCATGGTTTTTACCGATATGGTCAATATGCGGTATTCTACCTCGGAGAATATCAGGAAAGCCGTCTCCCGCTCCCTGAAGATTCCTAAAAGCGCCTGCGCCGTTTTCTTGACTCATAATCACGCGGTCCCTGGCGATACTGCCGGGAATTTCAATGTTGCCCTGCTTTCCGGCGCCTGCGCCCGCGCGGCCAGACTCGCCTTTGCCGGAAAAAAACCGGCAGAAATTGCCTTTGTCGGTTTCGAACCCGAAAAACCGCTCAACTTCACAAGAAGAATACGTTACAAGGATCTTGGAGTTCTGACTTTTTATAACGGGCACAAGGATATTGGAGGAAAGCCCGATATCAGCCACACGCTGAAAATTGAGTTGATGAGTTTCTGCAAGGGAACGCCGCCGGTCCAGCAGCACGGCTTCGATGTTTCAGGCCCGCTAAAGAGCGCCTACAGAGTCCCTGAGCCTCCGGTAAAAGTGAAGTCCCCTTATTTTCTGGGGAAGCCCGTCGACGGGCTTATGCAGGGCATCTTCTTCCGCGAACCCGGCAGCAAGAAACCCATCGGCTCCCTCCTGCGCTTCGCGGCTCACGCCGCCGCTTCTAATGTCAAGGGAGCTGACTTCTATTCCGGGGATTTTCCTTACTTTGCCAGAAGGGAAGCGGAGAGGCTTTTCGGAGGCGGCTCCGTGTTCATGACCGGCCCGTCCGGAAACCTTGTTCCGCTGTTGAGCAGAAAATCGCTGAAACTCGCGGAGAAGATTGGAAAGCAGGCAGCGCGCCTCATCGTTAAAAAAGCAGACAGCGCGCGCTGGGAAAAGATTGACGGACCCGTAAAACCGGTTTCACTGAAAACCATCTTCAGATTCAGGGATGATTTTCCTTCCAAAGTTTCCGACCGTAACCGGGAAATGCGGGAAATCGCCGGCAAAGCGCTGACCGGCGCCAAAACCGGTATGCCGCTGAAAGATATCAAAAAGCTAACCGACAGGTACGAGATGCTCGGTTACTCAAAAACCTATTTTGATAAAGGCGGAATGGCTGTTACGAAAAACCCGGGCGGTAAAATACGCTGGGATATTTTCGCTTTAAGAATCGGAAAATACGCCATACTCGGGCTGCCCGGAGAGCCTTTCGGTGAATACAGCGTTATACTCCGCTCCAGCACCATCGGCAGGCGGCTAATTACGGTTGAATTATGCAACGGCCACCTCTCCTATTTTCCCATGAAGAAAGACTATCCCCTCGGCTCCTATGAGGTGAACGCGGCCCGCTGCGGCCCTTCAAACGAAAAAGTGCTTATCAATTCCGGCCTAAAAGCCCTGAAAAAACTGGGATTTTAGTTTTTCCCCGGGGGTTGCGCTTTTTTTATTCAAGCAATTAGCCCGCATTTTTGCTATATTTACACCTATGCAAATTAACGACGCCGACATAAAAAAACAACATGCCGCCAAATTTTCAATTATTTCCAATTCAGCGCTCATCCTGCTGAAGATCGCTGTAGGCATGCTGACCGCATCGGTCAGCATAATTGCGGAAGCGATACATTCCGGCATTGATCTTATTGCCTCCATTATCGCAAACTATTCCGTAAAAAAATCAGGACAGCCGGCTGACTCCCTCCACCCTTTCGGGCACGGACGCATTGAAGACATCTCAGCGCTTATTGAAGGCATCCTGATACTGTTCGCGGCCTGGCTAATCTTCCACGAAGCTTACGACAAATTTGTACACGGGGTCAACCTCACTTTACCCGGCGTAGGCGTTTTCATAATGCTCATCTCGTCCGTTTCAAACTGGGTAATCTCCGGCTACCTCTTTAAAGTAAGCAGGGAGACCGGATCATCCGCCCTTGAAGCCGACGGGTGGCATCTCCGCACGGATGTGTATACCTCTGTCGCGGTTTTTGCCGGGCTTTCCGTGATTACTTTAAACAGCCTGATGAACGGCCCTGCCTGGGTCAGGTACTTTGATCCGGCGATTGCGGCGCTGACCGCGCTTATGATCGTCAAAGCCGGATGGGATATTTCAAAAACCGCGGTAATGAACCTCGCTGACCTTAAAATTTCCGACGAAGAAGAAAAAGCGGTGAAACTTGCCATAGCGGAGAACTCCGACCGCTATGTGGAATTCCATGATCTCAGGACAAGGCGGGCCGGGCCCTTCAGGTACATTGACCTTCACCTGGTAGTCTCGCGCGACCTGCATGTGGACACGGCTCACAAGCTGACCGATCACCTTGAGGAAGACATAAGAGCAAAACTGCCCCACACGGATGTAATGATACACCTTGAACCATGCGAGGGTGAATGCGCGGCCTGTCATATAAACTGTCCGACGCATCCGCACGACGGAGGGCTGAAATGATAGCAGCCGTCTTTTCCGATTCGCATAAAGACCTCAAAACCCTCTCTTTGGCCGCGGAAGCCGCGAAGGGTTTTGGCGCGACAAAGATGATTCATCTGGGAGACGCTTTCCGCGACGG
>CAIWRR010000006.1 GCA_903915125.1 Candidatus Firestoneibacteriota bacterium
GCACAGGGGCGGGGACAAAAAGTTCTCGGACATGGCGGACAAACTCTTTGAAGGAGGCGTAAAAGGGGCGTCTTTGGGAGACGGAAAGCATTTCACCGAAAACTACCGCTGGAGTTTTGACTATGTAAGGTGGAGGTCAATCGCTCCTGAACCCTGGGCCGGCGCAGAAAATCAACCGTCCGGAGAAGCCTTCAGGAATACCGCTGTATTTCCAAATCCCTTCAGGCCGTCACTCGGCATAAAAATGAAATTTGAAAATATATCCAGAGATTGCTCCATCAGCATAGTATCGGCCGCAGGGGAAAGAGTAATTGAATTTTCCGGCGGAAAAAATACAGCCGCCGAATGGGATGGCAGGAATGAAAAAAAAGAACCTGTGCCTCCCGGAGTGTATTCATATACTCTCAAATCTAAAGAAGGCGTTGAAAAGAGCGGGAAAATAGAGATAAAGTAAGGAGACACTGCGTTTGTTTTGAGCAAACCAAAGGAGAAAGATGTCGAGAAAAGTACTGCTGTTGCCGGCCGCGCTGATTGGAGCCTGTCTCTCGTTATGTGCTCAAACTCCGGTAAAATCCGATGCGATCGGTTCTGAAACATTTATGCCGGCCGCCGATAATTCTGTCGGCTGGAGGGGCGACGGCAGCGGAAAATTCCCCGGTGCGAATCCTCCGGTTGAATGGACTCTTATTTCCAAAGATGTCAGTGAATTAAGGTGTTCGGGAAAGAAGCCAAAGGGGACCGAAGGCGTCCCGATGACGGACGGCGCCATCCACGAATGGCTGGTTTGGGGGCCGTCGCAGAAAGAACTTCTCTTTGAGATACTTCCAAAAGAGGGTGAACTCGCCCCGGATGACAACGAGCAAGCAGGAACAAGCGTTTGGAAGCTGGTAAAGTCCGACACCAACACGCTGGATATAACCAGGGTGATGAAAGATACCGGGACAATATACGCGCATACTTACATTTACAGCGGCTCGGAGAAGGAATATATTCTCCAGGTCGCCTCCAGAGACGGAGCAATGTTCTGGCTGAATGGCTCAAAAGTGGTCCCGAAAAGCGTAGCGGAGAGGATGAAAGTCAGTCTCAAGGCTGGGTGGAACAGACTTACTTTTAAGGCCAAATACACCAAACCGGGCCCGAATCAAAGCGACGGAGGCTGGTTCATAAATCCGGTTTTCTACGACCCGGCAATGCTAAAGCAGGTCAGCAAAAATATTTCCTGGACGACAAGGCTGGGGAAAGGTTTCGGCTCACCCATAACCGTAGGAGATAAACTATTTGTTGAGTCAAATCCTGATCTCTTGATCTGCCTTGAGAAGGCGACCGGAAAAATATTATGGGTTAGGACAAACAACCTTTTTGAATCGTTTACCGACGAAGAGAAAAAATCCAACGCAGCGCTCATGGAGGCGGAAGAGCCGGCCAAGAAACTTAAGACAGCCTGCGATAACCTGAAGGGGAAGAGCGGCATTGACCAGGCCGCTGAAACCGAAATTAACGCGCTTGCAAAGAAAATTCACGACATCAGCCTCAAAGCAAATCCTAATAAGTACAATAAACCGCCTTCCGATTTTGGCTACGGAAGTTATTCGCCGGCGAGCGACGGCAAAAATGTATATGTCTTTTTTGCGCATATGATAAGCGCCTGTTATGACCTTGAAGGAACCCGTAAATGGATACGGTTTGATGATTATAACCAGATCGAGCACGGCATCAGCGCTTCGCCGCTCCTGGTTGACGGGAAAGTCGTGGTCTATATGCGGGAACTGCTCGGTCTAGACGCAAAGACAGGAGAGAAATCCTGGTTATTTAAGGCCTCTCCGTTGGACGGGTTCAATCCGGCGAGAATGTTTTACGGGTCTCCGGTTGCGGGAAAGATTGGCGGGAAGAAATACATTTTCCTGCCTGACGGGAGAGGATTAAACCCGGCTGACGGAAGCGTTGTGTTTGACGATATCAAATACAAAGGACACAAACAAAACGCGGCTTCTTCCGCCATAGATAACGGCACTGTCGTCAGGATCTGGAATTTCGGTCCGGTAAGTTTGTATAAGCTTGGCGCTTTTGACGGAAAGAGTTTAAAGCTGGAATCAAAGAAGGATGTCCCTTTTTCCGGAGCTGAATTCCCCCGCCACTATCTTGACTGGCACACTGCCTCGCCTCTTGTCGTTGACGGGCTGGCGTATCTGGTGAACGACCAGGGAATCCTCTCGGTAATAGATGTTCAGGCAGGGACAATGCTGTATCAGAAACTGCTTGATATAGGGCAGTATGAAAACCACGGCGAGGGCGCCGGACGGGGGGTAGGCGCAAGCCCTGCGCTTGGCGGGAAGAATATCTACATAACCGGCAATTTTGGCACTATTCTGGTAATAAAGCCCGGAAAGATATATGCACAGGTGGCTAAGAATAAAATAATGGGCAATGCAACATTCCCCCAGGAAACCTGGAGGAATCATCCCGAGAAGTTCATTGCGTCTCCTTATTTTGACGGGAAGAAAATATTTATAAGAGGGGAACAAAACCTTTACTGTGTAAGCGAAGGTAAATAGGTTCGAGTGACTGGTAATAATAGATACTATCCGGAGGTTTAATGAAAAATACTTTGAGATGGCTGGCAATGCTTCTGTTTTGCGCGTTTGTTCCCGCATTGGTTGCCGCGCAAGACGCGCTGCCGCGGGTGGGATGGGAAGAGTCTTTCAGGGATATTTCACTCTGGAAAAATTCGATAGACCATCCTGAATCAGGCACTCCGCCTACAGCCGAAGCGCTCGACGGGAAGATTAAAATAACCACTTGTGTAGGAGCTTTGGACCAGAATATGAAGCGCCCCGACTGGCCGGAATGGCCCTTAAACCCGGGCTCAGAGTTTTCGTCTTTCGCGGTCCAATATGATGTTGATGTCGACCTGGACCTCTATCACTATCTTGTTGTCCGCATCCCGGAAAAGTCGGTTCTCTGTTCCCTCTGGATAAACGATAAACAAACAAAAGTTTGTTACACCACGGGAATACACTCTCAGGACCTCAAAGAGCTCGGGCTTTCTGGAAAACAGAAGATTTCTCTCAAAGGAAGTTTCCTGAACACCTCAGGAAGCGTAACGCTGCAATATCTGCGGCTTGTCAGCGAGCTAAGCGAAGAAGAAAAGAAGGGCTTAATAGGCGCCGGGATGGCTTTCCGCGAAGAGAAACTTACCTCAGTTCCCTATCACGGGCTTGAAGAATTCAACAAGCGCGCCGGAAGGCCCGCGAGGACCGGAAATGAAGGCAGCGAATGGCTGGTTTATCGCGATACTTCTACAAACGCCGAGATTTGGAAGATGACTGACCTTGACGCTAACGAGTTTAAGGTCTCCTTCAACTGCGACGGCTCTGCCTTCAGCCTTTACGGCAGAAGAGCCCCAGGGTTTGACATCTTTGACTGGAAGACGCGCGCTTTCATCGCTGTAAAAGGCGGCTGTACTGACGCCGCGGCCCGCTTTTCAACTACCGAGCCGGAGTCTATGATTATTGCCGAGAATACTTCTCTCGCCAAAGAGAGAAACGACAAGGCCGCGAGGCGCATTGATATAATACGCTTCAATTTCCGCACGGGTGAAAGGTCGAAGATTGCCAATTTTGAACCCAAGACCTGGGTGGTGCAGGAGTTCTTCTCTTCGCCGGTTTCCTCAAAAATGCTCTTTGGGCTTCGTGAATCTCCTCAAGTGTTTTTGATAGATCCGTCGCTGCCCGAGGGCAAACGAGTCCGGGAGATAACCCTTTCGACCAGGTTAAAGGGCGTAGGGTTGTTTAATAATGATACTGAAATTGGTTGGTATAATTGCTACACCTATCAGGGCTTTTTTATGAACCTTTTGACCGGAATGATTGTTCCCGCAAACAGGCCCTCAGTCGGGCACGCGGCAGGCGGTCCGAATTCATTCATCGGAACTTATGGTGATATGAGGATAGTGGTTCCAAACGGCCTGCACGCTCAAACGGAAGAGACAGCCGATAATGTTAAAATATTCGGCAACTACAAAAAGCCGCTTGAAACGGATTACGGACATATCTCGGCGAACGGCAAATGGATGATAACGGACGGGATGGGAGGGGATTTGACCGGCCAGCATGTAATGGTCCCGCTGAATGACCCGGCGGCGGTTATGCGTATCTGCAAGCATAATACCTCCCGTAATGACTGGGATACAAACACTTATGGCTATTCATCACCGGATGCCACGAAATTTGCCTGGGTAAGCGACCAGTTCGGGAACGGCGATATTTATTTTGCCGTGACCGGAAGGCCCGCATCGCCTTCAAGTCTAAAGTGCGAGCTTTCCGGCGGGAAGGCAGTATTGTCCTGGAAAGCCCCGGAGGGGATGCGCGAGCTGGCAGGATACCGTATATATTTGAGCAAGGAAAGCGGCAGAGGTTTTGTTCCTTTAAACCACGAACCGCTGAAAGGAAACAGTTTCACCTGGACTCCCGGAGGCAATGGCGCTGACTTCTTTGTGGTTGCGGCAGTTGAGCCCTCCGGTATAGAAGGAAGCTTTTCTGACGAAATCTCCGTGCAGCCTGAAGGCGCAACAAGCGCGCCGCTTACGAGTTTCAAGGAAGCTGAAGAAACAGACTGGACAAGGCCTGCCAGAATTGTTCTAAACGGAGAGGCGTCCGGAAGCAGGTATCTTCGCATACATCACGCGTCCTCGGATGAGCCCGAAAACGGGGAAATAACTTTTAAGCCTGTTCTCAATCCCGGTAAATACGCGCTCTGGATATCGGCCCGGGCCGAGAATTCCTCCGGCAGCTGGGCATTAAGCGGCGGCGAATCGTCTCCGGAGATTTCCGGCAATAGATTTGCCTGGTATAAATTCCCTAAACTCGTTGATATTAAAGGGCCCGGCGTTATTTCTATCGCGCTTCAGAGCTCAACGGAAGGGCTGGCGCTTGACAAGATAGCGGTAAGCAGCGATCCTTCTTTTACTCCGGGGAAAGAGGAACTTACAGTCTCACCCGCTCCCGTGACGGAACTTTCGTCGGAAGCCGCGCCCCAATCAATTAAGCTTAGCTGGAAGCCGAGCAAAGCCCAAAATATCGCGCGCTATGACATTCATTGCGGAGGTTCGGATGACCCGAAATCTCTCGGGAATGGCACGATTATAGGCTCCACCGCAGACTGTTTCTTTACGGACTGGGGTTTGAAGCCGGCAACAGAGTATGACTATAAGGTTGTTGCCGTTGATTCGCGCGGAAATTCTTCGGCAGTATCAACGCTTAAAGTCTCAACCGCAGCTCAGCCGGTTCAGACAATCTCAGGAGAAAAGTTGGTTGACCCTGCGGATCCACAGAAGATAACCTTTACTATTGACGTTAAAGACGAAGCGCCCTTTATGCTTTGGGCAAAATACCGGCCCGCGTTTGTGAAAGACTTTACGGTTGCCGTAGAGATTGACGGAAATAAAGCCGGGAATTGGAAACTAAGGGCGCCTTACCGCCCGATGTGGTGGACGCTCACCGCGAAAGAGGAAGGCCCGGCACTTGAATTTGTCGACAAGATCTCGGCGGGCGGGAAGGATTTTTTCACTCTCGCGCCCGGGAAACACAGCGTAACTCTCGTGCTTAACCCGAAATTGGCGGACAAACAACATCTAATAATGGAACTCAAGGCTTCAAATGACCATAGTTTCAGGCCGGCAGGATACGACCCGCGGGCCGATTTTCCAAAAGGACCCACGCATTATAATTAAATTGCAGGAGGGAGAATGAAAGCAGGGCTGTCAGCGCAACTAAAGAATCCTGGCAACGAATACAGAGGCGCGCCGTTTTGGGCGTGGAACGGAAAACTGGACAGGGCGGAACTTCAAAATCAGATCAGGCTTATGAAAAAGATGGGGCTTGGCGGATTTTTTATGCACTCGCGCGTCGGGCTTGATACCGAATACCTGTCTGATGAATGGTTTGATTGCGTCAAGGCCTGTATTGATGAGGCGAAGAAACTTGATATGAAGGCCTGGATCTACGATGAGGATAGGTGGCCTTCAGGGGCGGCAGGAGGCCTGGTCACAAAGAATCCGAAATACCGACAGCGCGCGATAGTGTTGACCGTGCTGGATAATATCAAAGATCTAAAGGTCGGTAAGGATACGCTTGCCGTCTTTACGGCTAAGATTAACGGCAGTGAAGCGTGCGATGTTGAAATGCGGCCGCTTTCCCGTCCCCTGCGGAAACTTGCCCCGCGGGAAAAAATATTGCATTTTACTGTCCGCATAAATAAGTCCTCTTCCTGGTACAACGGTTTTACCTACCTTGACACCTTGAGCCATGAGGCAGTCAAAAAATTCATCGATGTCACGCACAAAGAGTATTTCAAAAGGACAGGAAAATATTTTGGTGGCGTGGTCCCGGGTATCTTCACGGATGAACCGAATCACGGCGACGGCAAGATAGAGGGCGGCGGGGAAGGCAATGGTTGGTCTTCCGCCCTGCCCTGGACTGTGAAACTCCCGAAGATATTTAAAGAACGTTATGGGTATGAAATACTGCCCCGCCTGGTGGAGCTCTTCTATGATGTAGACGGCAGTCCGGTAACCCGCACGCGCTATCATTACCACGATTGCGTAACCTTCCTTTTCAGCGACGCTTTTATGAAGCAGATAGGAGAGTGGTGCGAAAAAAACGGATTGCAGTTTACCGGGCATGTGCTGGGAGAGGATATGCTCAGAAACCAGGCCCGTGTCGTCGGGAGCGCGATGCGCTGCTATGAACACATGCAGGCTCCCGGGATGGATCTGCTTACAGAGCACTGGCGGGCGTTTGAGACGGCAAAGCAGGTAAGCTCCGTTGCAAGGCAATTTGCCAGAAAGTGGAGACTGACGGAGACTTACGGCTGCACCGGCTGGGATTTCAATTTTGCGGGACAAAAGGCGCTCGGGGATTGGCAGGCTGCCTGCGGGATAAATTTGCGCTGCCAGCATCTTTCCTGGTACACGATGCTTGGAGAAGCTAAGCGCGACTACCCTGCCGCCATTTTCTACCAGTCTCCCTGGTGGGAGGATTACAGGAAAGTTGAGGATTATTTTGCCAGGGTCAACGCTTTCAATACCAGAGGCGCCGAAGTAAGGGATATCCTGCTCATTCATCCGGTGGAGAGCGTGTGGCTTCGTATCAAGGAAGGCTGGCGCGACACGGAGGAGATATTCCTTAACGACAGGATGTGGAACAAGCTTTCGCAGGCGCTCCTGGCCAACCAGCTTGATTTTGATTATGGGGAAGAAGAACTGCTGTCCAGGCACGGGAGAAC
>CAIWRR010000007.1 GCA_903915125.1 Candidatus Firestoneibacteriota bacterium
AAGCCCGCCCGCTCCCGCGCTTTCGTGCCAGGTCACCTGAACTCCCCAGTCGACGGCTTTCGAGACAACGGCAAGCACGGTAACAAACGGCCAGACAATATTGTCATCCGGGACATTTTCCGCCATCCAGAGCCTTTTCTTCAGGTCTTTCTCAAGCGAAAGGCCCGCCGGAGTTTTGCAGGAGAACGGCCCCGTTATGCGGTCCCATTCCGGGTCGGGCATGCCTTCGTAATAGACGCAGACGGGAGGCCTCTCCACGGGTTTTAAAGCCTGGTGATCGGCCCAGAGTTTTTTCTTTCTTGCTTCCGACGGCCTTGCCGCAATTTCAAGCAGGCGCTCTATAAGCGGCTTCAGTATTTCTTTATCCTTATTCCTATCCATTGCCGGCCCTCTCTTTAACTGCCTTACGTTACAAACGTTATTAACGTTATGAACGTTATAAACGCCTACAGTATTATTTCTTCCCCGGTATTATACGCCCTTTCCGCCGCGTCCAGCAAAACCATAACTTCCATTGTCTCTTCAAGCGGGACCGGTGAAACCCCGCTCTTCAGAAATCCCGCAATTTTATTGCAGAGATTCGTGTAGAGTTTTCCTGAATCGACCACAAAAGGTTCCGCTTTATCGTTTGACCGCAGCTCGCCCCCATAAACCCACGCGCCTTCGTTCAGTTCCACTACCCCGCGTCTCTTTCCGGAATACTGGACCGTTATGACAACTCCCGAATCCGTGTTCGCCGCGGAAACTTTGGACGCGCCGGAGCCCATCGCACGGACAAGCATCTCAAAACAGTGCACGCCGTACCAGACGATGCTGCTTCCGGAGGCGGCCTTCCCGAGCGGCCCGTACACGTGCGCGAACTGCGGCGCTGGTATCTTGGCCGAGGCAGAAATAAACCCCGCGTCATAACGCAGCGAGGAAGTAGAAAATACTTTTATTTTTTTCTCCGCAGCTATCTTCAGTATATTCCGGCCATTCTGCGCCGTATCCGCAAGCGGCTTGTCAAGATAGATGGGCTTCCCGAGCTCCGCGGCCTTTCTAAAATATTCAAGGTGCAGCGCCGCGTCGTTTATTTCCAGCATCAGCGCGTCCGCGCCTTTGACCGCTTCGTTATAGTTTTCGGTTACCTTAACTCCCCATTCTTCCAGCTGCTTCTGTCTTTTATCCAGCCCTTCCCTGTTCTGAAAGGGCGTTTCAAATCTCATACAGGAAATTACTCTTACCCCTTCTATTCTGTCCTCTTTCGGACAAGCCGGATCTTGAAATCTCTTTGTAAACTCTATGGTATGGCTTGTATCGAGCCCTATCGCGGCAACCTTTATCTCATTCATTTTTTCTCCTTTTTTAACGCGGCAGGATGAATTCTCTCCGCCAGAACTTCTATCCCGGCAACAAGCCTGGGTCCGGCGCGAAGCAAAATATCGGAGTCAATTTCATCAAATATATTTCCGTTCTTCACTGCCGCAACGCTTCCCCAGCCCTGGCGGCCCGCTATTTCCTTCTTCATCTTTCCCGCTTTGTCCATATAGGCCGTGACTATTATCTCCGGGTTTCTCATTACTACCTCTTCGGCACCCACGTTCGGAAAAGTCTGATCGGTGCCGGAAAAGATATTCTCTCCGCCGGATATTGTTATAAGCTCGTCCACAAAAGAGCCTTTGCCTGCCGAGGTCAGCGGAGCGTTCCAGATCTCAAGATAAACCCTCGGCCTCGCAAGGCCTTTTACCCTTGCCCTGACCGAGTCCAGCCTTTTTTTAAGAACGCCGGAATATTCAGCGGCTTCCTTCTCTTTTCCGCACACCAGGCCGATGGTATTAATCCCCTTAAGGATTTCTTCCAGGTTCTTAGGGTATAAAGTTACAGCGGGGATATTAAGGCTCTTAAGCTTGAGCGCGAGGTCTTTCTGGACCCCGCCCGCGCAGAGCACGAGATCCGGTCTCAGGGAGAGAATCTTTTCAATGTTTGGCGTAATGAAATCCCCGACTTTCTCTTTCTTCTTCGCCGCTTCCGGAAAGTTGCAATAGCTCGTAACGCCGCAGACGCGCTCACCAAGGCCGAGAGAGAAAAGTATTTCCGTGTTTGACGGGCCGAGCGAGACGATGCGGAGAGGTTCTTTATTAATGACAGCGGTAAGCCCGACATCGTCGGTAATGGTTAGGGGGAAGGCGGCAAAAAGGGTTGAGGCATATAAGAGGATGAAGAACGCGAGTTTTTTCATAAAATAATTATACAACTTTATAGGGCTTAGATAAAGGAATCTAACCAAAATTCTTATGGTTTTTAACGTTCATAACGTTCTTAACGTTTATAACGAAAACCATGAGATACAAATGAAAGGGCCCGGTCGAGTTGACAGGGCCCTGATTAATATTTTTTAAAGAAATACTTAGGCAGCCGAAACAGCAGGAACTATGTTTACTTTCCTGCCTATGAACTTTACCGTGCCTGTCGCTTTCGCGAAAAGCGTGAAGTCTTTGCCGCAGCCGACATTCAGTCCGGCCTTAAATGCAGTGCCTCTCTGCCTGATGATGATGCTTCCCGCGTGGATTACTTCCCCGCCATAGGCCTTAACGCCAAGCCTTTTGCCGGCGGAATCCCTTCCGTTCCTTCCCGTTCCTTTGCCGCCGCTTCCTTTTGAACTTGCCATTTGAAATCTCCTCTGTCTCGCCTACAGCGAAATCTTTTCTATTTTTAATTTTGTATGAGACTGCCTGTGCCCGTATCTCTTCCTCTGGCCTTCCCACTTCAAGTACCGAAGTCCCCTGATCTTTTCGCCTTTTTCGTCTCCAAGGACCTGAGCGGTTACGCTGCAACCTGCAACTGTCGGCTGTCCGATCTTGACAGTGTCGCCGTCAACGGCCATTAACACGTCAAGCGTGACTTCTTTTTTTCCTTCTTCAAGCAGTTCAACGAGGATTACATCTCCCTCGGAAACCCTGTACTGCTTGCTCCCGGT
>CAIWRR010000008.1 GCA_903915125.1 Candidatus Firestoneibacteriota bacterium
GACGCACTGGTTCATAAGAGCTCCGCCGCCGTCCAATTCCCAGGTAGCTCTCCAGCCCGCGCTCTTGTAGTAATCGTGCGACCTGTAAAACTTCTGGTAAGCGGAAGCTGTTACCATCTTGCCGAAATCGCCCGATTCAATTTTTTTCTTGAGCGCTATTGCCGAGGGATTTTGCCTTCTCTGGAAAATGCAGGCAAGCTTTATCTTTGCCTTGTCGCAGACCGCCAACATATCGTCAATCTTAGGAAGGGTAATCTCTATGGGTTTTTCGCAGATAATGTGCTTTCCGGCCCTCGCGGCGTCCTTCGCGACTTCACCGTGAAGCCCGCTCGGAACGCAGATATTGACTATATCAATGTCCTTATTCTTAAGCATTTCCTTATAGTCTTTATAAACCTTTTCGGCGCCGGCATCTTTCGCCAATATAGCTGCTTTCCCTTCTTCAATATCAGCAACGCCTATCAATTCCGCCATGTCAGGGTATTTTTTTATGCAATTCGCGTGTGTCGGCCCGATTACTCCGGCTCCTATGATTCCAAAACCAAACTTTCCGTTCCTCATATGTCCCTCCAGAGAGTAGAATAATTGCGTTTGACTATGATACAGCCGCATGCCGGTTATTTTCAAGGAGAATTTGGGAGGTTAGAACCTCAGCAGCCCGCTTGTCTTTTGTAATTCCTGACGCGCATGCCAAGGCTTGGCTTCATTCCCGCGCTCTCATAGAACTTCCGCAAACCCGGGTCGCACAAAAGATCTATCATATAATATTTTTTTAGGCGACCAAGCATTCTGCGGATGAGCTCTTTCCCAATGCCTTTCCCTCGATACTCCGGAAGGACTTCAAGCAAAGGGATATAGGCGCTGAGCGTCTTATCGCTTACCGGGGAAATTAAACCGATGATATTCTTTGACTTGGCGTCAACGGCGAGGAAAACATAGCTGCTTTTCTTCAAAATCTTTAGTAGTGCTGCAGGAGACGGCTTCTTCGGCCAGCCGACGAAAAAGCCTTTAAGGTTTGCGGGCGTAATCCCTTTGCAGACTGACTTGTATCTAATGCCTCTTTTTCTCATTTCACTATTTTACGGCAAAAATGGCAATAAATAAAGCGGTTTAACGCCGGCACGGGTTTCCCGGATTAGTACCAAACGCTGATGCTGTAGCTCAGGAGCAGGTTTACATCATATCCCTTTGAAGGCACGGTGCTGCTTGTAAAATGCAGCGCGAACCCTCCGGTCCCCCCGTAAGACGAGGAAGAGCTTGTGAGCGTCCCGGCGCCAAATGCCGCGTTGACGGCGGTAATATCTTTGCACCACTGATCGCTGTCCGTGGCGGAGAAATTATAAGCGTCAAGATGATAAGTATCCACGGAACTTGAAGCCGAAGCGGAATAAGTCACCGGCGTTGAGGAAGTGCCGTTCTGGTCCACTGATATAGCGTATTTTTTTACCTTGCTCGGGGAATAGAACATAAAGGACCACGAGCCTCTTCCAGAGGTTCCGTCCATTGAGCCTGTCAGCCCGTCAAGATAGGCGTCGGAAACCAATGGCAGGATGCGCGCCTTTGCCGACTGATAGGAAGTGTTGACAGTTCCGGTCGACCCGCTGCTCCCGCTTCCTCCCGAGGAAACAACTGCAGGCAGCATGGAAAACATAGGATTCTTGCCGCACCCGCAAAACACAATACAAGCAAGCGCTGAAAATGCGATTAGTTTTTTCATTATTTCTTCCTCCTGTTTTCGCCGTAGAATTCATAGGACACACCGAGGCAGATATTTAAGAATGACCCGTCGCGCGTCGCCCCGGCAATGCCTTTCTCCGGAAGAAGATTATAGTTCAGTCCGGCCAGCAGATTGATGTTATCAGAAATGTTTACTTCGTAGCCGAAGCCGACGCGGTAAAGCGGGTCTATGTTATCAAAACCCACACCTGAAATAGTCTGGCTCTGTAGCGACAAACCTCCGCCTGCCTCTGCAAAAACAACTCCCGGCACGTCTGCCACTTTAAAATTATACCGGCCAAGCAGCCCGATGTTTATGGTTGTCAGAGAATTGGCTGAATTAGCTTTGCCGCTGTAATTGGAATATGAACCGAAAACCGAAGCGTCAAGGTCGCTTATTAGGAAATTCCTGTAAACCGGAGCTACTTCAACGCCGATTGCGCCGTTATAAACATCGGCGATGTCTCCTGCCGGCGCGCTTGAAACAGCCTTCACGGAGATACCGTAATCTCCTAATGTCGGCGTATCAAATTGCTTCTTCTGCGCCGTTCCGACTTCTCCGGCGGCCGAGAAACTTCCAATAAAAAGCGCCAGAACAAGAGTAATTATTGATACCTTCCTCATAATCCCTCCAATATTGGGCAATTAATAAGATTAGTATCAAAATTCCTAGAAAGGTTCAATAATTTTGCGCAATTACCGGTATTTTCCGTATTTTATTGCCGTTTCATACGCAAGGATGGCGTTCGCGGCCGGGGTGCCGCTTATTATTGAATTTGAACTGCCGAAGATATACCCGCCGCCCTTTGCCGCGTCGTCAATGGCCTTTTTAACGGCGTCTATGATGGCCTGCTTGCTTCCCTGAAGAAGCGTGTCTCCCGCGCTGATGCCGCCCCAGAAGGTTATCCTTTTCCCGTATCCCTCTTTCAGCCGCTTTAAGTCCATACCGGAATCAATATCTATCTCGCCGTAGCCGTCAATGCCCGAGGCCAGGAAAAAGTCGTCCGCCACTGACCAGAGATTGCCGTCGCTTCTGAAAACATAGTAAATCCCGAGCGAATGGCAGAGCTCGCAAAGTTTCTTCAATCTTGGGAGCAGCACTTCCCGGAAGACCACCGGACCATAGAAAGGGCCGTTCTTGTCGGCAAAATCCCCGCCCGCCCAGAGGACCTTTACCCCCATCCCGCGCATTACCCTTATCTTTTTGCTTTCTATCTCAACAAGTTTATCAAGGTACATTTCTACAATTTCTTTATTTAAAATTATGGCTTCAAACCAGATAGCCGGGTCATACGGGATTCCAATACTGGAACCGCCGAGTATCTCCTTCTCTTTGCCGCATTTTTCGAAATAGTAAGCCAGGTCCGGAAAATCTGCCGCGGAAAACTCTTTTGTTTTTCTTCCGACAAACTCTCTTACAAACTCCTCGAGATCTTCCAGCCCCCACGACTTATCGCTTGAATCAAAGGTTCCAAACGATTCAGAAGCAGGATCATATTTTCTTATGGCCCACTTCTTGCTGTTTTGGTCGCCGAAGAGGTAGGTGTTAGCGTCAAGCTTCTTTGTAGGGCGCTCTGTTTCGCGCCAGGGCGGCCTGACAGCGTCAAAACCGACGGCATTGCCGAAATCTATCACATCGCGCCTGACCTTATTTACAAACTCCTCGTGCGCGTCATCGCCTTGTATCCAGGCCTC
>CAIWRR010000009.1 GCA_903915125.1 Candidatus Firestoneibacteriota bacterium
CATGACTGATATCTTTGTCTTTGAGGGTATTCCGTCAATGACCTTTAGAATATCTTCGTCATCACAAAACTTCCACTTCCCGAATTTCTCGGGAGAGAAGAGCTTTTTTGAATTCTTGTAGCCAAGCTCTATGTAATCTATTCCGGCGTCGGATACGGCTCTGTACACCTCGCGCACAAACCTGTCGTCAAATTTATGGGCGTTCATCAGCCCGCCGTCGCGGATAGTTGCGTCAAGCAGTTTTATTTTTTCGCGAAACAAAGTCCCTCCTAAGCAAAAGTAATTGTCAACAATTCAAACCGAGCAGGTTCACAATATATCAATAAATACCGCTGATTTCAATAAGAAAAGGGGTTTTGAACCAAAGACTTGTCCGGTGCTTAGCTTCCCGCGCTCCCGAAGATCAGGCAGGTTACTCCTCTCCGAACTTCTTGATAAACCGCTGGTGGAGGAAATAGACCAGAGAGAGATACACGCTCATCATTCCAGCGAGATATAGGAAGTATTTAGGAGGGGGAACTCTAAAGTGCAGTTTCGCTGCCAGCGGGGTAAAGGGCAGGATAATACCAATGGCTATTACTGAGAGAGTTGAAAAAACAAGGAATCTGCTTGGACGGCTTTGCAAAATCGGAATCTTCCCGGTCCTGATTACATAAATCACGAGAGTCTGACTGACCAGGGATTCAATAAACCAGCCGGTCTGAAAGAGACTCACCTGATTCGGATCCTTCATGTCGGTGCAGCGGAAAACAAACCACATAAGCCCGAAGGTCAGGTAATCAAATATGGAGGATATCGGGCCGATCCTTACCATAAAACGCTGAATGGACTGCACATTCCATTTCCTGGGCTTCTTAATATAATCAGCGTCCACCTCGTCCGTAGGTATCGCGGTCTGCGACATATCGTAAAGAAAATTATTCAGCAGCACCTGGGTTGGCGCCATCGGGAGGAAAGGCAAAAGCAGGCTAGCCCCTGTCATGGAGAACATGTTGCCGAAGTTTGAGCTTGAGCCCATCTTGATATATTTTACAATATTCCCGAAAGTCTTCCTCCCTTCAATAACCCCGTCTTCCAAAACGCTCAAATCTTTCTGGAGGAGTATTATATCCGCCGATTCTTTTGCTATATCCGCGGCATTGTTCACGGAAATACCGACATCAGCCGCTTTAAGCGCGAGCGCGTCATTTATGCCGTCACCCATGAAACCTACTATACGCCCGTTGTCGTGAAGGGCCCGGACGATTCTTTCTTTCTGCACGGGTGAAAGCCGGGCAAAGACCGTGGTAACTTTCACGATATCCCGCAATTCAACATCAGTCAGCGACTCAACCTGATCGCCGGTTGCCAGCCCGAAAATATCAAGCCCCACTTCCGAGCAGATCTTGCGGGTCACCAGCTCATTGTCTCCGGTTAGCACCTTAACTTCTATGCCAAGCTTCTTTATCTGGTCCAGGGTGGACTTTGTCGATTCCTTCGGAGGATCCAGGAACGCGACGTAACCTTTTAAGACCAGGCCGCTTTCATCGTCCTTGGAAAATTTGTTTTGCGTGTAATCTATATGTTTGTACGCGATTGCAATAACCCTGAAACCGTCCTTTGAAAGATTGTCGTACTCTTCTTTCAGGTCGGCGATGATAAGCGGCTCAATGTCAAAGAGGTCTCCGTCAAGTTCGTATTTCACGCATCTTTTGAAAATCTCTTCAGGGGCGCCTTTTGAGATTATGGTAAATCTGCCCTCGGCGCCAACCACTACCGACATAATTCTGCGCTGAAAGTCAAAAGGTATTTCATCAACCTTGTTGTATTTTGTTTTTAGAGCTGCTTTCAGCCCGCGGGATTTGTTCAGCACCGCCTTATCCAGCAGGTTTTTTAAACCTGTCTGATAGAAGCTGTTCAGGAACGCAAATTTTAACACCTCTTCGTCCGGTTCTTTGACCACATCACAGTACTTCTCAAGAACGATATGGTCCATAGTTAGCGTGCCGGTCTTATCGGTGCAGAGCACATCCATAGCCCCGAAATTCTGTATGGAGTTCAGCCGTTTTACGATAACCTGTTTCCTGGACATCGCTATCGCGCCCTTGGACAGGTTAAGCGTGACAATTAGAGGAAGCATCTCCGGAGCGAGTCCTATTGCTACCGCTATCGCAAAGAGAAAGGCCTCAACCATATCGTGTTTACTGAAAGCGTTTATGGCAAATATTGAAATTACCAGAACAACCATCGCGCGTATCATCACGACTACGAACCTGTTCACGCCCTTCTCAAAACTTGTCTGCACTGTCATCGTCGAGAGTCTTACGGCAAGGTTTCCGAACTGGGTGAAAGATCCTGTTTTGAGAACTACGCCGAGCGCCGTGCCGCTGACCACGGAAGACCCCATGAACGCGAGATTCTCGGCGTCCGCGACCGCACCGGACTGCTTTTTGTTCTCACTGAGTTTTTCCACCGGCATAGATTCGCCGGTCAGAGTTGCCTGGTTTACGAAAAGATCTTTCGCGGAAATAATACGGAGGTCGGCCGGGATCATATCTCCGGCGAACAGGTCCACTATGTCTCCCGGAACCAGTTCTTTGATCGAGACTTCGACGGGCTTCCCGTTGCGAAAAACAGTGACATTGGTACGCACGAGTTCCGACAACTTCTCGGCCTCTTTATTTGATTTTCTTTCCTGAAAAAAAGTAATACTCACGCTGACCAGAACCAGAAGAAAGACTATATATGAACTTGTTTTATCCTCGGAAGCAAAGAACGAGAAAGTCCCGATAACCAGCAGGACAATCACTAGAGGGTTCAGGAATTTTGAGATCACCTCAAAAACTATGGTCCTTTTTTTCTTCTTGGAAGGTTCGTTGTAACCGTATTCTTCCACGCGTTTTGCGGCTTCTGTGGAAGAAAGGCCTTTCACTGAGGTTGAAAGCTTTTCAAAGAGTTCGGCGGCAGGACAATTCACAATGTCAAAATCATATACTTGCGGCTTTAGTTTATTATGTACGCGGGGAGTATTCCGTTCGCTCACTTTTCCGCCTTTAAAGGTACTTAATCTGGCTTATAATAGCAGAATAATACAAAAAACCTCAATAGTAATTATTGCCCCAGATGAGAGAAATATTTAAAATGCCCAGACCTCTCACCTGCGCTCATTCTCGCGTGAAACCCTTCGGGTCTGCGCGCTGGTATTCATAAAAAAGCCGGGCAATCCAGATGGACTGCCCGGCCTGCAATATTGATGGGTCTTAAAAACTACTTAGTTTCGGACTCGGCTTTCGGTGCGGCTTTCTTCTCGGTCCTCTTGGTTTCCTTCTCTATCTTTTCCACTTTGCCCTTAGATGAAACGCTTACCTTATCTCCGACCTTGAGCACTTCAAGCAGTTTCGCGTCTACTGTTACCGTCTTTTCTTCTTTCTTTCCCTTTACAGTAATCTCGCATTTTTCTTTGTCTATGCTGATTATCTCGCCTTTGAAACCCTTCACTTTCGCGCTGGATTTTGAACTTGCCGCTTTAGGTTGTTCAGTTGCCTTGGTTTCTTCCGCAATCGCCGCTCCTGCAAAAAGGATCGCTGCTGCGAATACTGCAAGAACTAACTTTTTCATTTGATGCCTCCTTTGGCACGATACTTCTTTTAGGTTAAGAGCAAAGAAACTTTCTTTGTATGATTAAGTATAACAGTGAAGAATTAAAGGGTTATTAGATTATGATTAATTTTTGCTAATTTTTAGCGGCATTGTGAATGTGAATTCCGAGCCCTGCCCTGCCTTGCTCTTCACCGAAACAGCTCCGCCATGGGCCTCTGCGACAGACCTGACAATACTCAACCCAAGACCGTAGCCCTCGGCAGACCTTGATTTATCAGCCCTGTAAAACCTGTCAAATATATGCAGTTTGTCTGACTTACCGATGCCTATGCCGCTGTCTTTAACTGAAATCGCTGCCAGCACGCCTCTCTTATGCGTCCTGACTTCCACCGCGCCGCCGGGTTTTGTATACTTCAGCGCGTTCTCTATAAGATTTACCGCGAGGCTTTCCAGATACATTTCGTCCCCAAAAACCAGCAAACTCTCACCGGACATTGAGAGCTTGATGCCGCGTTTTTTCGCCAGCAGTCTCAGGTTCTTAACCGCCTTTGCCGCCGTAAAATAGAGATCAACATCTTCTTTCGTCAGTTTTATTTCCATGCTCTCAAACCGGGCAAGCATCAGCAGGTTTTCAACTATCTTGCCGAGACGGTCCATTTCATCGCTGGTGCTTTCAAGGATCTTACGGTATTCGCTGTCGCTCCTCTTACGGCGGAAAGCAACATCTATCTGCCCCCTTATCGCGGTTATCGGAGTTTTCAGCTCGTGGGTGATGTCCTGTATAAATCGCTTCTGCATGCCTACCGTTTCATCCAGCCTGCCGAGCAGTTCATTAAAAACTTCCGCAAGGTGCTGGAGCTCGTCATTGGTTTTTGGGACATGTATTCTTTGCTTCAGATCCAAACCTGTCATGCCTCTCGCGCTCTTTATCATCCGGTCAACAGGGTTGAGTACAAATCTGGTCAGAAAAACGCCCGCCAGCCCCGCCACCAAAAGACTCAGCGGCAAAAGGACAAAGAGCCCTATTCTCAGACGGTTCAAGGAAGTGTACAGGTTATTCAGAGAAGTGGAGACCTGTACCAGATAAACAACATGTCCGGCTTCGGTAACAGGCCGGAGGAATACCCGCATATCATTCTTCTTCTTGTCATTTATTTCAATTATGTAATTGTGGAAAAATATGTTTCCCAGCATTGCTTCCGTCTTTTCTTCTGCAGGAATATTTATATGATAGGGGAGGGCGTTGGAATGGGCAATGCTGATTCCGTCCCGGTCAAAAAGCTCGATATCAAATTTCAGAAACCTGGGGTCATATTTCTCGTCTTCTTCCAGCAATTTTTCAGCTATCGAGACAAACTCGGACGGTTCCAGTTCGGAAATTGAGAGAAAAGGCCTGTCATCCCTCTCGCTTGCCAGCTCCTCCGCTTTCCTATATGCGTCGATTGAACCCTTTATGCCTTCCGCACGAGAAACAAGCATTTCGTCCATATTCGCATACATGTCCGCCTTGAGCTGTTCAAAGATAGCTATAGAGAAAATCAGGAGGACTGCTGTGAAGAGGCCCATGTAGAAAAGAAAGATGCGGACTCTTAGCGAAGTGAACACTCTAGAGGCCGAACCTGTAGCCGCGGCCCCTCATAGTCTGAATGAGTTTTTTTGAATGGCCGCTGTCTACCTTCTTGCGGAGATAATTAATGTATACGTCAATAATATTTGTGCCGGTGTCAAAATCTATATCCCAGACATGCTCGGAAATCATAGTCCTCGTGATAACTTTGCCGTTATTTCTTGCCATGTATTCAAGGAGGGCGTATTCTTTCGAGGTCAATTCAATATTTACGCCTCCGCGTTTTACTTTATGAGTTACCGGATCTATCTCCAGATCATCGGTTTTTATCAACGCGGCCCTGCCCGAGCCGGCCTTCCTGACCACCGCACGAACGCGGGCGAGTAATTCCTCAAAGGCGAACGGTTTTGTGACATAATCATCAGCGCCCGCATCAAGGCCTTCCACCTTATTTTTGAGCTGGTCCTTTGCGGTCAGCATAATTATGGGAACAGCGTTCCCCTTTTCTCTGATTTTCCTGCAAACGGCTAGCCCGTCCTGACCGGGTATCATAAGGTCCAATATTATTAGATCATATTCGTTTGCTTCCGCCTGGCTCTGGGCTTTCAAGCCGTCTTCAACCACTTCAACCACATGGCCCTCTTCTTTGAAACCTCTTTTCAGAAAAGCGCCTATCTTCTTCTCGTCTTCAACTATCAGTATTCTCATTTTTTTACCTCGCATGAAAGAGAGCTTACTTATTTTACACCTAAAACCCGCCCGATACAAGAAAACTTGAGCCTCCCGGTCTCCCGAAAGGCCCAAAAGGTCTTTATACTGGCGCTTTACGTTACAAACGTTAAGAACGTTAAGAACGTTACGAACGTTACAAACTTTTGTCTTTTGTTTACGTTATAAACGTTACGAACGTTATGAACGTTACAAACTTTTGTCTTTTGTTTACGTTACAAACGTTAAGAACGTTACGAACGTTACAAACTTTTGTCTTTTGTTTACGTTATAAACGTTACGAACGTTATGAACGTTACAAACTTTTGTCTTTTGTTTACGTTACAAACGTTAAGAACG
>CAIWRR010000010.1 GCA_903915125.1 Candidatus Firestoneibacteriota bacterium
GCACTTTCTTTGGTGGCATAGAATACTCCTTTTGCTTTACTTTTCGCGCGGCGCCTGGAAGCTCCCGGAAATCCGGGCAGGACCGGCAAAAAAAGGGACTTTCGCGGCTCGCTGCATCGTTCGGGCCGGAAAGTTCCCGTTAAATTTTTTCTATATTTGTAAAATCTATCTCTACGAGAGTAGGCCGCGAGAATACCGTAACCATAACTTTTGTTTTCATCCTGTCCGGAAAGACTTCTTCTATGACGCCGGAGAAATTCGAGAAAGGCCCTTCAAGCACCCTGACCGCGTCGCCCCTTTCGAATTCAACAATATGCTTCGGCAGAGGACTCTCACCTGTTACCTGGGCAAATATTCTTTTTACTTCATCTTCGGCAAGCGGAACGGGTTTCGGGCCGGATCTTACAAAACCCGTGACCTTCGGAGTGTTCCTGACCACCTGCCAGGTATCATCCGTCATGTTCATTTCCACCAAGACATAGCCGGGATAGAAATTCTTTTTGACCGTCAGCTTCTTGCCTTTCTTTATCTGTATGACGTCCTCTTTCGGAACCTCAATGCCAAAAATATCCTTATCCATCCCGAACGTTTTTATTCTCTCTTCGAGATTCTGCTTTACCTTGTCTTCACAACCGGAGTACGTGCTTATAAAATACCATCTCTTTTCCATTTTCTACTTCCCCGTATAGATAAGCGTTAAGACCTTGTTTATTGCCGCGTCAACCGCTCCAATATATAATGAAAGGATGGCGACAAGCGTGATAACCACAACGGTAGAACCGATAAGTTCCTGACGGCTTGGCCAGGAAACTTTTTTCATTTCCGATATTACTTCCGAAAAAAACTGTTTTATCTTATTCCACATCTTGACCTCTCGTTTAGCGGGGACCGGCCCGATTTATTTCTGGCAGGCCTGGCAGGACTTGAACCTGCAACCCGTGGTTTTGGAGACCACTGCGCTAGCCAGTTACGCTACAGGCCTATTTAGGCGCTTAGGCTTTTCCTTCTTTGTGGACCGTGTGCTTCCTGCACCACTTGCAGTACTTTTTGAAATCAAGTTTGTCAGGATTCTTTTTCTTGTTCTTCGTGGTGGTGTAGTTCTTTCTTTTACAATCGGCGCATGTCAAAACTATAATATCCTGCATGTTTTCTTCCTTTTTTATTGTCAGCTGACAAAAATTAAAGCGAGGGAGGGTCACTCCCTCACTTTTTAGTGATTTACAAAGCGCTATTCAAGTATCTCGGTAACAACGCCCGCGCCGACGGTGTGACCGCCTTCGCGTATTGCGAACCTCAATTCCTTCTCCATAGCCACCGGCGCGATCAACTCTATCTCCATCATTACGTTGTCGCCGGGCATTACCATCTCAACTCCCGCCGGCAGCTTCATCGTTCCGGTTACGTCCGTCGTCCTTAAATAAAACTGCGGCCTGTAGTTATTGAAAAACGGCGTGTGCCTTCCGCCCTCTTCTTTCGTCAGCACGTACACCTGTCCTTTGAATTTCTTGTGCGGCGTGATTGAGCCCGGCTTTGCAAGCACCTGCCCTCTCTCTATCTGATCCTTTTCCACGCCCCTTAGCAGCGCTCCGATGTTGTCTCCCGCCTGCCCTTCGTCAAGCAGCTTGCGGAACATTTCAACTCCCGTTACCACCGACTTCTTCGTCTCTCCAAAGCCGATTATCTCGACTTCATCGTTTACATGTATTCTTCCCCTCTCTATCCTTCCCGTTGCCACTGTTCCCCGTCCGGTGATGGAGAAAACATCTTCTACAGCCATCAGAAACGGCTTGTCAGTCTCTCTCTTCGGGTCCGGTATGAAGGTGTCAAGCGCCGAGACCAGCTCCATTATCTTCGCGCCCCATTCCCCGTTCGGGTCCTGCATCGCTTTCAACGCCGAGCCCCTGATTATCGGGGTCTTCGTGCCGTCGAATTTATACTTTGTCAAAAGATCTCTTACTTCCGCTTCAACAAGGTCGACAAGTTCTTTGTCTTCCACGAGGTCTACTTTATTAAGGAATACCACTATGTGCGGCACTCCGACCTGATACGCAAGGAGGATATGCTCCCTCGTCTGCGGCATCGGTCCGTCTACTGCCGACACCACAAGGATAGCGCCGTCCATCTGCGCCGCTCCTGTTATCATATTCTTGATGTAGTCCGCGTGTCCCGGGCAGTCTACATGCGCGTAATGCCTTTTGTCGGAAGAGTATTCAACATGCGAGGTCGAAATTGTCAGAATCTTGCTGGCATCCCTTCTGCCCTGTGATTCCGACGCCTTCGCCACTTCGTCGTACGACACTTTCGTCGCCAGACCTTTCGCGGCCATTACCGTCGTCAGCGCCGATGTCAACGTAGTCTTTCCATGGTCAACGTGCCCGATTGTTCCTACGTTTACGTGCGGCTTTGTCCTTTCAAATTTCGCCTTTGCCATGACCTTGTCCTCCCGTAAAATTTAGTGTCATTTTAGTAATTTCAAAAAGCCCACGATCGGGATTGAACCGATGACCTCATCCTTACCAAGGATGTGCTCTACCAACTGAGCTACATGGGCGGATAGCAGAACCCCGCGGACCATCGCCGTCGTTCATCCCAAAAAACAAAAACAAAATGTCAAAAAGCCGGCTTCAGTCGTGAAGTCGGAAGTAAGATTATATAGAAACAGCCCTTTATTGTCAACATACTTTTTGAATTATTTGGAGTATTTTGCTGTATTTCTGAAGATTTCAGGCAAGCGGGGGGAAGCCCACAGGCAGTCAATAGCAGGCACAAGACCACCACCTGTAGTGGTCTTGAGGTTCAACTGCACTTCATTTACCGGGAGTGATTTGCATTATTTTGTTTGCTTTGCTAAAAACGCTTTCTTTGCTTCTTCATATACGCGCTTAAAAGGTATTTTTTTCTCCGACGCGAGCTTCTTGCAGTCGGCATACTCCGGCGAAGCGGACATTAAATCGTTTTTTAGCGCGCCTGTTTTTATTCGGACTTTCCCGTATTTTGTCCTGACAGTGACAAACCCGCGCTCTAAGGTTATACGTCCGGTCTTGTAAAACCTGACGCCAAAGGTCGTAGTCTCCCTGAAAATAACGGACGAAAGTTTTTTCACATCTTCATCTTCGCAAATTACCGTAAGTTTTACTCCGGGCCGGTTCTTCTTCATTTGTATCTGGCTGAAGAATACATCCAGGGCGCCTGACGCGAAGAGATTCTCCATCACAGGTTCAAAAGCAAGCGGCAGCATGTCGTCAAGATTTGCCTCTATCACCGAGGTCTCGCTTTCTCCTCCGGGTGCCGCCCGCGGGCCGGCTTTCACTTCGCCAACGGTCACCCTCAGCACATTGGGGCGTGTTTCAATATCTTTTCCTCCGGCCCCATAGCCTGCCGACAGCGGAGCTATCGGATATGGCATGCCGTTCTCGGCGTATTCCGCAAGAATACAGGCGCCGGTGGGCGTGACAAGCTCCATAGGAATGTCGCTCTGCCTGTATTCAAAACCTTTAAGAAGCTCCACGGTCGCCGGAGCCGGGTTCGGAAGCGCGCCGTGCGACGACTTGATGGTAATATTCCCCCCGCAGTCGATATTTGTTGCGAAAGCCATTTCTATTTGCAGATACTCCATGCACACGGCGGCCCCGCAGATATCCGCGATAGTATCAACCGCGCCGATCTCGTGGAAATGCACTTCTTCGATGGAGCAGTTGTGGATTTTTGCTTCCGCAACGCCGAGCCGCATGAACATTGAAAGCGACCGCCTCTTCACTTCCGCGGAGAGCCCGCTTCTTTTTATGACTTTTACTATTTCGGAGTATTTAGCGTGAGAGTGGTGGTGATGCTCTTCGTGTCCCGAGTGATGATGCTCGTGCTTTATCACAACATCAACTTTTGTAGCGCTTATGCCGGCGCGCGCGACTTTTTTCCTGGCAAGCGTGAACTCGTGAAGCTTCAGTTTCTTTAGTTCGGCGCACAGAAATTTAAAGGGGACTCCGGCGTCAACAAAAGCGCCGAGCGCCATGTCGCCCGAGATACCCGAGAAACATTCAAATTTTATTGCTTTAGTCATAGTTCTCCTTAAAGTCTTACGGCAGGCAGCCTATTTCGTTATGCCGAATTCACCCCCGCCATTTATGGCGGGGGTGAATTCGGCATGAATCATATCTTTACTTACCGAAACAAAAGACTCCGGCCTTCAGGCCGCAGTCTTTTATTTGGCGAGTATTGAATCGATGGTGCTTTTAAGGTCCGGCATATAGGCGCGGGTGTTATAACACGGGCCGTTCGGCCGGACATTAAGCAGACCGTAGACATAAACCATATTCGAATCAATTATCCCGCTCACAAGTTCTCTCTCGCAGGCAACTGCTATAACAGCCTTTGGATGAAGTTCCGCGAGCAGAGCTCTCGCTTGCGTCCCGCCGGTCCCCACCGCGGCCCTTATCCCTGTCCCTGCTATTAACTTATTTATCTCAGCCACATCGCACTTCCCGCAGGAAGCACACAGCAATATATCCCTGATTACCGCGTTCTTGCAATCAGCGTTCTGGATGCAGCGCGGAAGCAAGAGAAGTATCTCATGCCCTTTGAATTTGGCGTTCTTTGAACTGACAACCTTGTTACTGTAGGTAATGAAGGATTTGTGAAGGACATCATTCGAGAAAAGAGCGCGCCCAAGAAGAAGCGAAGAAGGGAGAAGCATATGCGTCAGCATAAAGTTCGTCCTGATCGGGAAAGAAAGATTCTTTCCGGAGACGATGGAAATGATGTTTAGAATAAGGTTCACGGCGGCTATAAAAATCAGCGTGCCGGCCGCAGCTTCAATAATGATAACAGCCGGTGATTTTGGCACCAGGCGCATGAAAACACCAAGGATAGCCGCAAAAAGAGGGATCGAGGCAAGCTGGAAGAATATTATCTTCCTTGCCCTGACAACCTTGACTGCATTTACCTTCTGATTTGCGTCCATAGCCCCTCGTCGCGGGATAATCCGCGGAATCTCTTTCCTAATCTGCGCAAGCAAAACGGTTTTAGTATTTAATAAACGAGCTGACTTCAAAGCCTTTCAGTTTTTCTTTTCCTTTTAGAAAGCCGAGTTCAATGAAGAAGGAAAGCCCGGCAACTTTGCCGCCGGCCTTCTCCACGAGCTTCCTGACGGCGTCCGCGGTCCCGCCTGTCGCCAGCACATCGTCTACAATCAGGACCCTGTCGCCTTTCTTTATCGCGTCCTCGTGCATCTCGAGAGAATCAGTGCCGTATTCAAGCTGGTAGGTTTCCTTTAGAGTCTTTCTCGGAAGCTTGCCGGGTTTTCTGACCGGAACGAATCCCGCTTTCAAGCCGATAGCGACCGGAACGCCGAAAAGAAATCCCCTGGATTCCATCGCCACTACCTTTGTTATGCCTTTCTTCCTGTTCTGTTTTACCCATTTCTCAATTAGCTCGCGCAAAACCTTCGGACTCGCAAGCAGCGGAGTAATATCCTTAAATATGATTCCTTTTTTCGGAAAATCAGGGACATCGAGGACAAGCTTCTTAGCTTTATTCATATTCCCTCCGGGGTCGTTCTTAACGTTCTTAAAGTTTA
>CAIWRR010000011.1 GCA_903915125.1 Candidatus Firestoneibacteriota bacterium
CGGAAAAATAATGCGGTTCCGGAACCTGTCGTAGTAACTTCCCCGCTGCTCGTTCTTGATAATAAGACCCGCGGTTTCCAGCAGTTGTTCCGTATACCCCTTGGATTTAGCGTATTTCAGGAACGCGTCCCAGGAGTCCTGCGCAAATCCCAGGTTCCATCTCGCGAGAGACTCGGCGTTTATCCCTCGCTGCGAGAGATAATACCTCGCCGCCCTGCCTGTCTCTGATTCCAGAACGTATTTGTAATATTTTGCCGCCAGTTCGTTAAGCTTCAGGAGCTGATCGCGGAGTTCCGGCTTGCCGCTATCCGTATATTCGATGCTTATGCCTCTTCTTTCCGCCAGAAATCTTACCGCTTCGGCAAAACTCATATGCTCGGCTTTTTCCACAAACCCGAAAACATTTCCTCCGATGCCGCAACCAAAGCAGCGCCAGATCTGTTTTGCCGGGCTGACCACAAAAGACGGCGTCTTCTCCGTGTGAAACGGACAGCACGCCTTGAAACTTGCCCCGGTTTTTTTCAAAGAAACATAACCCGAAACAACGTCAACAATGTCATTGGCGTCTTTTACCAGCTCTATCTTGTCCTGCGGGATAAGCCCCATTAGACTATCTTTTTACCCTGCGGAAACCCGAGCATTCGATAAATTCGAGCTTGCCGCCCTTTTTTATTATCTCATCAAAGAGCAGGTTCAGCCCGAGGTTGTCGCTGCTTATGTGCCCCGCGATAACTGCATTAATGAAGTGCTTATCCATCTCTTTTCTGTGCTCTTCCGAGAAATGCATGCCGACCACGGTATTTACGCCGGCCCGCGCCCATTTTTCTATCAGCTCTTTTGAACCTTCGGTGCCGCCGGTCATGTCCACCATGATCCTGCCGGCCTTCGCGTTGTCGCGCCCGGCTATAAGGCTCGGCCCGACCCCCGCAGCTTCAGAGAGCGAGTATTCAGGGATTTCGAGCAGCAGCTCAAGCAGATCCTTAATGGTTTCCGGTTTTTCCGCGTCCACCTTCTTCTGCAGAAAATTGGCGACACAATTGTCCGCGACGGTATGAGCGCACATGAAATTAAGTCCGAGCAGTTTCGCCGCGTCAACAGCCCTGAAATGATTGACAGGCATAAGCCTTCTTTCAATTTCTTTTATGCGCGTAAGCATTACCCCTTCCGCCGCGGTAATCGAAACCCCAAAAGAGGCCGCGACATCGGAATGGATGGACATCACTTCGTGCAGGTTAGCAAGCCCTCTGCCTTCCGGATGATGCGACAGAACAAGGTCAATTTTTTGTTTTTCCATCAGCCTGTCCGCAAGGACTATCTCGCCGGCTTCCATGTCAATACCGACCAGGATTCTTTTTATCTCGGCGTCTTTATCGCCGTTTAGTATTCTGGTATCGGCGTAAGGGTTTATCAGCCTGTCGCGGTCGAAGTACTTCTTTTTTTCCGCTTTTAGCTCAACAAAACTTTCTTTGGCCTGTTTCAGCAGTTTTTCCATTTTCTTCCTGCCGCGCGGGTCATTATCAATCCCCGCTTCTACCGCCAGCCTGTAAAATTCGCGAAGTTTCATGTTGCCTCCGTTACCTGTACTTTGAAACATGGGGGTTCTCTTTGATGAAGAACCGTAAAAGTTTTTCCCTGGCGCCGCTGATTCCTATCCTTCCGCTCCTGCCGATCTTTCCGGGAGCATAGCCGTCATCCGCTATGTAGAGTTTCTTCCCGGATGCAAGGTCATGTTCGTTAAAAGCCCTGCCGATCCTTAGATATTTAGCGAGCTTTCCGGGACCGTTTGCGCGCGGAACGCGTCCGTCGCTTTCAACAGCCCTGATCAACACCGCGCCGGCCTTTCCCTTCTTTTCGGTAACGGTATTGAACATGAAATGACATCCGTAACAAAAGTAAACATACGCGTGCCCGGGGACGCCGAACATAACGGAATTTCTCTTGGTCAGCTTTCCGGCGGCGTGCGAGGCGGGGTCATTTTTTCCGAGATAGGCCTCGGTTTCAACTATTCTGGCGGTAATTTTTTTCCCGGGAAATTCCCTTACAATTATCTTGCCGAGCAATTCCCCGGCGACAAGCGCGGAACGCCTTGCGTAAAAGCCGCGTCTTAATACTTTCAACAAGCTACTTAAGTATCTCCCGTACCAGCCTGTTTACCAGGCCGCCGTCGGCCCTGCCTTTTACCAGGGGCATAAGCTTGCCCATAACTTTGCCGATATCTTTCGCTCCGGCCGCCCCGGTATCAGCGACAGCCTTCGCGACAAGCTCACGCACCTCCTGCTCGCCAAGCTGCGCGGGCAGATAGGCCTCAAGTATTTTTATTTCCGCCTTTTCTTTCTCGGCGAGTTCAGGGCGGTTACCCGCCCCGAACTGTTCAGCCGAGTCTTTTCTTTGTTTTACAGCCGTTTGGAGAAGAGAAATAATATCTTCGTCGACCAGGGTTTTCTTTTTGGCTATCTCGGCGTTGCCTATAGCCGACTTCAACATCCTCAAAGCCGAGAGCTTAAGTTCTTCCCTGGTCTTCATTGCCGACTTGATATCTTCGTCAATCTTCTCTTTTAATCCCACTTGCACGGCTCCTTAGTCCATCTTTTCAAGTCTTTTTCTCAGTTTGCGCGCGGCCGCTTCTTCTTTCTTCTTCCGTTTCTCGCTCGGCTTCTCGTAATACTCCCTTTTCCTGATTTCCGTGAGGATGCCTTCCATCTGGCATTTCCTCTTGAATCTCTTGAGGGCCGATTCGAAAGATTCATCGGACTTCACTATGACTTCCACCAATTTAATCGCCACCTTTTTTGACAGATTTTTTAAAAAAGAAAAGTTCCCGTCAAGAGGGAACCTTCGAAAAACCCGCCGGATATCCGGAAACCCGAAACACCCAGCAGACAAGGGGATTATAACAAAGCCCCAATTTTTTGTCAATATGTCAGGCGGAAAGTATGGATAAACAAAGCAAAATAAGCAATATTATTTGAATAATCCGCGGCTTTTCTATATAATATGGTATGTTTAGAAAAATAGCGGCCCTTTGGGCGAAAAATAAAAATTTCCGAACCGGCGCGATAGTGCTGCTTTGCGTACTGGCCGTATCGCTTTTAGGTCTGCTTGTCGCTTTCTATCAGGAACTTCCGCTGTTAAGCGAGCTTGAAGGCTACAAACCCTCGCTTGCCAGCAAGATCTACGATGTCAACGGCGAGCTTATAGCCCAGCTCTTCGTAGAACAGAGAAACCTGGTCCCCGTAGACAAAGTCCCGGAAAATCTCCAACGCGCCCTGCTGACCGTAGAGGACGAAAAGTTTTACAGTCACTGGGGAATAGATCCGCTGGGCATAATTCGTGCGTCCCTGGTGAACCTGGTGCACGCCAGGGTGGAACAGGGCGCTTCAACCATTACACAGCAGCTCGCGAGAAACCTTTTCCTTACAAAAGAGAGGACCATTTCCAGGAAGATTAAAGAAGTCATGCTCGCGCTAAAAATAGAATACCGCTATACAAAAAAAGAAATACTGGAGATGTACCTGAACCAGGTTTACTTCGGTTCCGGCGCGTATGGCGTCGAGGCAGCCTCCAGAATCTACTTCGGCAAACACGTGGAGGAGCTCTCGCTGCCTGAATGTGCGCTGCTGGCAGGACTTGTAAGGTCCCCAAATAAAACGTCTCCTTTCAATAGCATGGAAAAAGCAAAAGCGCGCCGCGACATGATCCTTGAGCGCATGTTTAAACGTAAAATAATAACAAAGGAAGCGGCCTCGATCGCTAAAGCGTCCCGCATAGAACTGCATAAGACAGAAGTCAGGAATGCACCTTACTTTGTGGAGCGCATCCGCCAACTCATAGAGCAGACGTACGGCAGCAATGCGATATACAAAGGCGGCCTTTCCGTCTACACGACACTCGACCTGCACTTGCAGGACAAGGCCCAGAAAGCGGCTGATAAAGGCCTGGAGGAAGCCGAGACCAGGATAGCGAGAGAGATGGGAATATCCGCGGAAAATATTGCCTCAGACACCAATTTCAAGAGCAATGTCCCGTTGCAGATAGCAATGATATGCATTGAACCAAAAACCGGTTATGTCAGGGCAATGATTGGCGGCAGAGACTTCAAGGAGAGCGAGTTTAACCGCGCCACCCAGGCGCTTCGCCAGCCCGGTTCCGCATTCAAACCATTTATTTACACCGCGGCCATCGACAACGGCTTCACCCCGGCTGACGTAATAACTGATTCGCCGGTAGTAATAACAGACTCGGACGGCATAGAATGGAAACCTGAAAATTACGAGAAAAAAGCCTTCGGTCCCACAACACTGCGAAAAGCTCTTTATACCTCAAGAAATGTAGTCACGCTCAAGCTTTTGACAAAAGTCGGAACCTCCTCTGCGGCAAGTTACGCCCAGAAAATGGGCATAAGGTCTAAAATTCAAAAGAACCTTTCCCTCGCCTTCGGGACTTCTGAGGTTAACCTGCAGGAACTGGTATCGGCCTACTGCGTTTTCCCGAATATGGGAGTCAGAGTAGAGCCGGTATCAATACTCTGCGTAAAAGACAGCACCGGCAAGATATTAGAAGAAAACAGGCCGAAATTGCAGGAAGTGTTGAAGCCTGAGACAGCTTATGTCATGGTTTCAATGATGGAAGATGTCATTAACAGAGGCACCGCCAGGGCAATAAGAGATGCGGGCGTTAACTTCCCCTGCGCGGGCAAGACCGGAACCACTGATAATTACTCTGATGTCTGGTTCGTGGGCTACACTTCCAACCTCGTCTGCGGTGTTTGGATCGGCTTTGACGACCACAGGTCTCTCGGCACTGTCATCTCAAGCGGCAATACTCCGGCTCCCATCTGGGGAGATTTCATGAAGCAGGTCTACGTCGCGCCGCCCGATGACTTTGAAAAGCCGGCAAATGTCGTCACGCTGAAAATTGACGCGGATACAGGGTTTTTGGCAGGAGATAAATGCAAAAACATCATCAATGAGAACTTTGTCAAAGGGACTGAACCTACAAAGGTCTGCAGGGAACATGTTAAGTCGGATTTGTTTGAATATAAGTCAAATAAATAAAATACTGCGGCCTGAAGGCCGGAGTTTTTGTTTCGGTTGGTAAAGATATAATTCATGCCGAATTCATCCCCGCCATAAATGGCGGGGATGAATTCGGCATAACGAAATAAAAGTTTGTAACGTTCGTAAGGTTCGTAACGTTTATAACGTAAAAAAAAGGATCCCTGGTTTAAGCCGGTATCCTTTTTTGTTTTGTTTAGAATTTAGGGTCCGGCGATAGCCGAGATCTCGCCCGCAG
>CAIWRR010000012.1 GCA_903915125.1 Candidatus Firestoneibacteriota bacterium
GAGAGAGCAGGATTTGAACCTGCGGAACCCTTGCGGGCTCACTTGATTTCGAGTCAAGCGCCTTCAACCGGGCTCGGCCATCTCTCCGTGGTGGAACGATTGCTAATTGCTGATTACTGGTTGCTGATTCACAGAATAGGATTATAGCAGAATAAACACGGGTTTTTAAGGGTAAAATGGCGGTATCAATTTAAGAAGCGTTTTCTTTGATGCTAGTCAAGCTTTCAAGTATCCAGACAGTGGAAGCGTTATCTTTTAATGTTCCTATCGCTTCCCTGTATGAAAGTTCATAGAAGGGATCATTATCCTTGCAAGGCGTGACATAGATACCAATCTTTTCGGCGGTTTTTGCGCAATGAAGCAGAGCGGGAAAAAGCAGGACCACTAATATTGTAACGAGCATCTTTCTCATTTATGCTCCTCCGCAGTGCTGCCGGAAGGATGAAAGTTGGGATTGGCCTGCAAAAAAGAATGCAGGCTTGTTATCTGATATCCGGCGGCAAAGAAAAGGAGAAAGATCATGAATCCTGAAATGAATCCCGAAGTACTGCCCCCAAAACAAACGCGGCGCGCAATGCTCATTCATGCCTCCGAGGTCCTGCCTATCCATAGAATCTTATCCGCTTTTCTTTTGGTGGTCCCCATCTTTTCTATCTTAGGCAAAACAAGGGAAACGGAAAGATTGCAAAGTACGATTCCACAATATTTCTTATCTCTATATTAACCCTGTCAAGAAACTATCTATGCTCACAACTCTTATCCCTTCTTTATTGATAAAGTCAATGCCCGGGGTTTGAACCACAAGGTAAGAGATTGGCACTGATAATTTCCCGGAGAAATATTTTAATGAAGCCGGTATTTCTTTATAGGAGGTCTTTACTTCAACCGTAAACCATGGCCGGTTATCTACCGCAACAAGAAAATCCGTCTCACGTTGATCCATATCTTTAATGAAATGAAGTGAAGCTTTATAACCATAAGCATCATAAAGATAATCTGTAAATTTCAACAAATGCGAAGCAACCATGTTTTCCAGTCTTTTCCCATCTTCGCCGGCTTCTGACCAGTCCCACAAATACAACTTTGGCTTCTTTTTTAACGCCCTTATCTTTTTAGACTGAAAAGGATATATTCTAAATACATAATAGAACTTTTCCAGGATATTAAGCCAATTTTGAACGGTTTTATATGAAACCTTCAGTTCTCCAGATAAAGATTCTATTGAAAGATCTGATGCCGTTCCCGCTTTTAGCAACTCGACAAGAACCTGCATTGAAGAGATATCCTTTATACTTTCAATGTCTCGAATATCTTCTTTAATAAGCCGGTCCGTTCGTTCATTATGCCATCTTCTAAATTCAGAGGCATCTTCTTTTAAATATATTTCCGGAAACCCTCCAAACTTCCACAATCTATTGAATACTTCTTCCGTGTGTTTCATTCTTTGCGGCTTTGGGTGATCTTCCAATGGTACCCCAGAATACTTTACAAACTGAAGCTCTGCCATGCTAAATGGATGCATCCTGAAATAGTGATACCTGCCCAGGAGCGAATCGCCGCCCTTTCTATAAATATCAAGGCGCGAGCTGCCTGTAACAGCTATCTTTATTCTATCTTTGTTTTTATCATAGATTCCCTTAATGTAATTCTTCCAGTTCTTGTACTTGTGAAGTTCATCGTAAATGATATAATCGCTTTCAGCTTCCAATTTTTCTTCCAATATGAGTCTTCTGTCTTGAGTATTATCCCAGTTCAGGTATTCGTATTTTCCTTTAAAGATTTGCTTTCCGATTTGTTTAGCAAAAGTAGTTTTGCCCACCTGTCTGGGACCACCAATGAAGACCATCTTCTCTTTTATGTCTTTTGTTATCTGTTCCGTCAAATATCTTTCAAAAGCAGCGTGTTCCGGCATATTACCCTCCACTCCAATTTTTACGCGTAAATATTGGAGTCCTATCCATATTTCACGTGTCAATATTACTGCAATACAAGGCGGTTGTAAAGAGAAAACTAATTACTTATCTATGCTTGTATTTTCACCTGCAACGAAACGACACAACGGTACAGCACCAAAATGAGACAGCTAGGTTAATCGCAGGCAGATTTTTGTGCCCAAATTGTGCCCAAAATGGTATTAAATGTGATTAAATATGATGAAATGAGAAAACAGGGATGTTGAGGATTGGCTTGATGTTTGCAGGGTTTTCTTAGTTTACTAGGGCTGCGGAGCTTTAGAATTAGAGATTTCGAGTCAAGCGTCTTCAACCGGGCAGGTTTGTTCACACAAGAGAAACCGGCTAAACCGGCATTACACATTTCCTGCATTATTGTTCATCTACTCTTTTTTGCGTTCCATCGGCAATATTTTTTATTGCTTTTTCAATTGACCCGGCAATAATTTCACTCCACTCTTCTTTACGTCCTTTTGTCCCGTATCCATTGACAGCAAATATTTCAGGCGTCGGGATATAGCCTCCATTTCCAAAACTGAACAAAACGTATGGCAACGCGGATTTTTTCCTGATACTCATGGCATACTCGGTAAATAATTCGCCCCCCGGGTCAATGAATATTACGGGGCCCATACGAAAAGCGGTTACCGGCAGAAGCCTGGGCTTGTCGGATTTGGAATCTAAAGGCGCGCCCTCAGTTACAACCTTATACATACCAATGCCGGCTGTTTTACCAACATCAATACTTTTTAGTTTCGAGGCGTCTTTTAATGATGAAAGAGCAGAAACTGCGACATCATAGCCAATTTTTATTGTGCTGTCGTAGTCAATATTATAATCTTTGGCGTTTGTGTTTCCAAAGGCGCCGTTAACCAACAGGCAAATACCCCCTGTTTCTTCTTCTATCAAACCGGACGCCCGGCCCGGCCAGTCCGCGGTAATATGACTGCTAATCCTGCACATGCTGTTTGCATGAGCGGAGTAATTGATAATAGTAGCGATGGGATTTGACGCCTCATCCGTGAATATTATGGAATACAAATCTTTGCTTGCCGACAGGCTGTCAAGCATTTTATCCAGGTAACGGTGCTCTAAATCAGCGTAAAACTTCCCATCACTGCCCTTTAAGTTTCTATTATAATTTAAATCCGGAGCAGCAAAAGAAATTCCCGCGTATACCGGCTTCAGGCTCTTCTGGGCTTCTTTAACCGCATTGACAGCGCCGTCTATTATTAATTGAGTAAACACCTTGGAGGCATAAGGCGCGCCGGCATTGTGATTATGAGTCGCGCTCATATAAACATTCTCTTCATTTACGCCGATTGCTTTGCTGCAGGCTTCGGCAATTTTCTGCTTTTCAGGAAAGTATAAAGTATCCAAAACGAGCATTGCAATTTCCCTATTACCGCTCTTTATGAGTATCGCGCGAATAAATAAATCATCCAGTATGCCCTCTGCTTTCCGTCCCTCGCTCATGGACGTTCCAACCGGGGGAGTAACCTTTATTTTAGCCGCGCCGGCTTCGAGAGACGGCTTTTCGCCTTTATTCGGGATATTAATCTTCTTAAAATCACCGGCAATATCTATGGAAGCCAATTTCTCAAACCCCCATAAGGGGATTTGTTTGCGGATATCCGTCAAATCTGCCGTTAATTCCCCTTCACCCTCAAGGCGTATATTATCGAGATAATATTTTTGCTCGCCTTCCGAATCCGCCAATTCCCATCCGATTTGCTGTACAAATTCCCAATTAAATTCTTTTCCCGGATTTTCTTTGGGCTTCATCGCGCTTAATTTAAACCTGATAGAATTAGCCCCCGGCTTTAATTGAACCTGCTCTTCCAGGCCGGCGCTATTTCCGTATCCTTTAATCCAACTATCCTTGATTGTAAAGTTTAACAGCGCATTCTTATCACCGGGAAGCCAAACATCAAAAGCAATATTATTAAAATTCCTCCAATCGTGCTGCACCATCCCCCAGACATCCAACCGCCTGCCTTTCGGCACTTTGCAAAGATAGCTTTTATTCCCGTTTGTCGCGTGCTCGCCGGAAATTGTTACCCATTTCTTCGAGTAACTGAATTTTAAATCAGCGCCCATAAGATCTTCAGCATCAAGGAGTATCAGCGCGCCTCTTGGCAACTGAGCATCCTGCTTTTCTTTCAGTAAGAACGCATTTACTAATGCGACGGTGCAAGGATTTTTATCTATGCTCCAAAACGCCACTGACTTAATATAGCGGAGCATTAAACCTTGCAGATAATAACCGGAAAGTGGCAAGGTTATGTCGCCGCCTCCCTTTAATACCTTTATTTTGGATAGCCCCACTGTCCCATAAATGTCTTTTAGCGCAACTACAATGGTTGAATCCTCTACGGAAGAGAATCTTAATACGATTAAACTAAAATCACTCAGGTCTTTTGTCTTTAAGTGTGAGTTCCAGACGGGCTGCAGGGCTTTGTTGAATGTGATCTCTTTGATTAGATCATCGCCTGATGGTTTTATTCCTACCCTTGAAGAATCCTGAGCAAACCAGGAAGTCTTTTCCTGTTTTCGGTCAAACAATTCCATATCTTCGGCAGCGAGCGCTTGAGCTCCGACAGCAGCAATAAACAATAATATGATACAACCTGTCTTTATTTTCAAACAGTCTCCTGGCCTTATCATTAAACCGCCCGGAAATACTACTGAAAAACCTTCTCCCAGGTTTCATAGACGGCCCTGACATTCTCAGGTTTCGCGCCGGCTCCAAATTCGCACTGGGCAATGCAGCCGCCTTTCTTCCAAAGGTTCGCGTGCAGGTTAATTACGGCCTCCCGCACTTCCTCCGGCTTGGCGAAAGCCAGAAGGCGCTGGCGGTCAATCTCACCCCAGAAGGTTATCTTTCCTGAAAACTGCTTCAGCTTGTCAAAACCCATGCAAAAGACCTGCGAATTTACGGCATCCACGCCTATCTCAATAAGGTCTGGATAGATTGCCAGGATATTCCCGTCGGAGTGCATAAAGACCTTCTTGCCCCTGGCTTTTGCTATCTCGCAATACTCTTTATACATCGGTTTGAAATACCTGCGCCACATCGCGGGGTCTATAAGGAGATTGTTCTGCGAGCCCCAATCATCCGAAAAGAAAATCGCGTCAACATCGGTCTCTGCCCACACGGCGATAATTTTCGCAAAAAGGTCCTGCATCTTTTTAATGAATTCCAGCATTTGCCGCGGAGGATCCGCCAGGTCCATATAGACATTTTCAGTGCCGCGCAGAAACTGAAGGCGCTCAAAAGGGTTCACAAGCCAGTTCGGGGCGTATATGAAGCCGCTCTGCGCGCCTGCCTGCCTGTTTATCTTATCCCTGTCGGAGGTAAGATATTCCACCGGGAAATGCACGCTGCTTGTATCAGACCAGTCCTTAATAATTGGGTCTTTTACTTCGCCAACCACACCCCACTGAATGTTCACACGGGTGCAGTTCCAGGCATCCGTGAACTCGCCGATCTCCCGTTTATCACCTTTAGTCTTAGGCAGGATTTTAAGATTATCATCGACCCCGCCGAAATCGGAAGGGAACCTTTCCCTCATTTCTTTGAGCTCTTTTGGATAATTCTTTCCGGCCAGGTCTCCCGCCCAGAAATCTACCGGCGCCCTCGGCGGGTCTTTGAATTCCAGCGCGCGATATACCAACTCTCTTGAAGTCAATGCCACAAATCCTCCTATTTTTGCAGGTCAGCAAATTTTGATCGCTGCCCGGAACTGCATTTTTTTCTTACAGCAATTTCATAGAATGGGGTTATACCAGAAACCCTTACGGCATTTAAAGGGAAACAAACCGGGCCTCAGACTAAGCTTCGTTTAAGACTTCGGAGAGAGTCGAGAAGAGCCTATCAATACCGTAAGGCTTGCTCAAATAATGATAACCGCTGCCCTGCACTTTGTCTATCCCTGCTTTGTCATCAATATACCCGCTGCTGATAATTACCTTTATTTTCGGGTTTAGTCCCTTCAGCTTTCCGGCAAGTTCTAAGCCGCTCATTCCCGGCATTACAGAGTCGCTGAAGAGCAGGTCTATTTTGCCCTGCTCTTTGTTGAAGATCCTGAGCGCTTCATCCGCGTTAGCGGCCTTAAACACAATGTGTTTTTCCTTTTCAAGGAGGGAACTTATCATATCCAGGATGGCTTTTTCGTCTTCCACCAGCAATATTTTCTTCCCGGCGGCAATACTTTTTCTCTCCCGGAGCTGCTCTTTTGGTAAACCCTGACCCGGCTTTCCTTCCGCCGCCGGCAGATAGATTCTGAATTCCGCTCCATTGCCGGGACTGCTGTTCACAATTATCCAGCCTTCAAGGCGCTTTACTATTCCGTAAACCACCGAAAGACCGAGACCTGAACCGTTTCCAAAAGGTTTTGTAGTGTAGAAAGGCTCGAACAGATGCTCCATCATATCCGGTTCTATTCCAACACCGGTATCTTTCACGGAAAGACATATGAATTTTCCGGCCCTCGCTTCCGGCATACCCGAGCGCATAGAATCTTTTATTTCGACATTTTCAGTGCTTATTGACAGTTTTCCGCCCATAGGCATGGCTTGTTTTGAATTATTTACGAGGTTTAGTATAACCTGGTCCAACTGGCCTTTATCCGCGTTTATATCGCTGAGGCCGTCCTCCAGGTTCAGCAAGAGTTCTATGTTCTCGCTGATAATCCGCCGCAGCATTTTCTCCAGCTCGCGCAGGTGAACGTTGAGAGGCATAATCTGCATAACAACAGGTTGTTTTCGGCTGAAGGCAAGCAGCTGTGCCGTAAGACCGGCTGCCTTTTCCGCAGCTTTTTTTATTTCTTTTACATTTTCGGTAGAGCCATTTTCTTGCCGGTCGTAGTAGAGCGCAAGATCGGAGTATCCCATGATAACCGAGAGCATATTATTGAAATCATGCGCAATCCCCGCCGTTAAATTGCCAAGGGCATCCATCTTCCTTGACTGGGCCAGCTGCTCTTCAAGCTGTTTATGGTCGGTAATGTCCTGCACAATCCCATAGACCTTGATAATCTTGCCCGCGGCGTCCTTCAAGGGAACAATAACACTCCTTGCCCTTACTTTCTCGCCTCCGGCCCGGATTATCGTGAACTCAGCTTCGCACTCCAATCCGGTTTTCAAAGACGAATCAGCCGTTCCCTTCAGCTTGACCCTCTCTTCCGTCGTATAGTAACCGGCTTCCTCTTCAACAGAAGGAACCCCCAGCGCCTTATCCCTTCCATAAATCTTAAACACTTCCTCGGACCAATATATGTTATTAGTTTCCGGATCAAATTCCCAGCTTCCGGACTTGCCCATTTCTTCGGCCTTTTTCAGCCTGGTTTCGCTCTTTAATAATTCCTCCTCCGCTCGCTTTCTGGTCAGCCAGACGCCAAGAACTTTGCAAAGATTCTCCAAATCCTTAATGACATCTGTCATGAAACGATTGTTTCTCCGGTCAAGGAGCTGGAGCAAGCCGATAGTTTTATTCCTATCCCGTATCGGCAGCAGCGCGAAAGACATGTATATTTCAGGCTCCTCCCCCGGCCCCGGTTTAAACTCGGGGAGATCCGGGGTGGTTAATCTGTTCTCGGTCCAGGCTGTCCCGTTCTTAGTAAACAAACTGTTTGAGGGATCTGTATCTCCTGAGATTACGCGGCCGCAAAGCGCCTCCATCCTTGCGCTCAGGTTCTCCTTGACAGGATGAACCTCGGCAATGCCTTTTCTGGCGTAATACGGAAAACTGCCGTCTTTTTCAATGCGAATGCTTATTGAGTGCATATCAAGAGCCCGGTCGATGCAGTCCAGCATGCTTCTGGCCGCGTCATCCACAGAAACCGGTTTGTTTATTATGCTGAATATTTCCGCCAGCAGCCTCTGTCGGAGCGCCGCATCGTAACGCTTGTTTATGTCAATGATGGTTCCTGTCATCCGGGCAGGTTTTCCGTCATCAGTCCAGCTGTTGACCTTCCCGCTCACCAGCAGCCACACCCAGTATTCATTCTTGTGCTTCGCCCTTATTTCGCATTCATAGGAATCAGTCTCTTTTGTGAAACATTTCCGCATCAGCTCGTCCGATCTTTTAACATCCTCCGGATTGCACAACCCGAGAAAATTCTCAAAACTGCCAAACGCGGGCTCATCACCGGAATACCCCAGGAAACCGGAGACCTTCGCGTTGAATATTACCGTGCCTGACTGAATTTTCCAATCCCAGAGCCCTATCCCTGACCCCGAAACCGCCAGGGCAAGCTGCTCCCAGGTCTCAAGAAGCATTCTTTCTTTTTCCTTTAACTCGGAAATATCCCGCACAATAGTCAGGAAATGTTTCTTTCCCTGAAAATCCATAAACCGCGCGGACATTTGGGTTGTTTTTGTTTCCCCGTTTTTTGTACGGATTTCTATTTCCACTCCCGTGATTTCACCCTTTTCTTTTATCAGGGACAGCAGGCGGGCGCGGTCATCAGCATTTTTCCATATTTTCAGGTCGTTTGTCGCCGATTTCCCGATTGCTTCCTCCGGCAGATAACCTGTGAGTTCCGTAAAGCCTTTGTTTACTTCCTGATAGACGCCGTCCTCCACGCTGCTTATTGACACCGCGTCAGGGCTTTCCTTAAATGCTTTAGCAAATTTTTCTTCGGCCAGTTTGCGTCCCTTTGATTCCTTTTCCAGGACCAGGTTCTGTTCCGCCGCCAGCATGGACAGCTCGCTGTACTGCCGTCTCAGAAACATATTCGCGGACTTTACTTTTGCCATCGCCTTAATCTGCGCTACTAATTCCTGCTCGTCAAATGGCTTTGATATAAAACCGTCGGCCCCGGACTCTAGCGCCTTGATTCTGTGGTTTATGTCACTGAAAGAAGTTATTATCAATACCGGAATAATCTTCAGCTCGTCGTCCCGTTTAATTTCCAGGCAAACAGAAAACCCGTCGATTTCAGGCATGACCACATCAAGGATTATCACATCAGGATATTCTTTCATGGCGAGCTTCAAGCCTTCTCTGCCGCTTCTGGCGGAAATAAACGAGGCAGAAGGCAGCCTGTCGGCAATTATAGCCTTTAATACGGTGAGGTCGTCCGTGTCATCATCTATAGCGAGTATTTTAAGTTGATCCAACATCTGGCGCTCCGGGAATATTCTGCCGAACCGTAATCATATAAAATTATATTCCCAAATGGGTATAAAAACAAACGTTTTTTTCGCGAGTTACGCCTAAATATGCGTCTTAATGAATGACTGGGCGGCTCCGTACTCAGGACTCGTCTTCTGGATACCTTTAAGTATATACATAGCCTTTTCTTTCATGCCTTTTCTGTAACATTCCATGGCTGTTTTGTATGGCGAAAACGCGTCAAACTTGAAATCAATGGAGAAGCGTTGGGTATAATCCAATTCCCCTGTCGGACAGTACGCGTAATCTATTCGGGCCTGAAAAATCTCAAAACCGGCTCCAAAAGTGAAAACATCCGGATTATTGTTGAATTTATAACCTGCCCGGAGAGACAGTATCTTAAACAGCACCGCCTCCACCCCTAAGTCATACCGAAGGCTGCTGTCCAGATACACCAGGTCTCCCGCCACAAGCCACGACTCTGTGCCGTTCTCCCGCACTTTGAATGAAGCCCCTCCGCGCACCGTAAACGGCAGAGCGTCACCCTGGCTTACGTAAACCAGTTTCGTCCCGATATTTTGAAGCGCTATACCTATAGAATAGCTTGAGTCAAAAGGTTTGTAGAGCAGGCCAAGGTCAACGGCGGCCGCGAGAGCGTGGTAATCCTGCGCAAGCGTGCTTGTGATAATTTTTAGAGAAGCGCCGCAGCCCAGCGTGTCAGCGACATTGATGCCGTACCCGACCGAAAGAACCATATCCGTTTCCGCGTTTATTGTTGAAGTTCCCGAGGAGCCGGTTATGTCTATGTTCCCTCCGTTATACAACAGAAAGGAGGCGCTAAAAGTCCCAAGTTTCCCGTATGGCTGAACATAGGCAAGATAGCTGTAATAAC
>CAIWRR010000013.1 GCA_903915125.1 Candidatus Firestoneibacteriota bacterium
CCCGATGGTCACTTGCCGTTCCTGCATGGCTTCCAGCAAGGCGCTCTGGACCTTGGCGGGAGCCCGGTTGATTTCGTCGGCCAGAATGATATTGGCAAATACCGGGCCTTCTATAAAACGGAAAACTCTCTTCCCCGAATCCGCTTCCTCAATAACTTCGGTGCCTGTTATATCGGAAGGCATCAGGTCCGGCGTAAATTGTATCCTCTTATAATCGAGTATGAGAATTTTCGCTATGCTTTCTATCAGGAGGGTCTTGGCAAGCCCGGGAACGCCGACTATCAGAACATGGCCCCTGGAAAAGAGCGCCGTGAGCACATCGTCTATTACGCTCTCCTGCCCGACGATTACTTTTTTCAGCTGGGCGCCCATGTCGGCCCTGGCCTTAGCAAGCCTCTCTATCAACTCAAGGTCCTGTTTGGCATTAAGCTTTTTCTCGGGCATCAGAACTCCTCTAAGCTGTTTTTTATATTATAAACCTTATAAGCCTTAAGAACCTTATAAACTTTACAAACTTTTAATTATGTATTATTTTAGTACACGTTGCTTTTATTGTCAATTTCCAAAAAGAAGAGGCGGAACATTTCTGTCCCGCCTCTTTTGTAGGCCTAATTTAGTCCTGAAGTCTGTTAGACTTTGCGGACGTTGGTTGCCTGCTCACCCTTCTGGCCCATGGTGATGTCAAATTCAACTTCCTGGCCTTCAGCAAGGGACTTGAAACCGTCGCCCTGGATTGCGGCGAAATGTACGAATACATCCTTGCCGTTTTCCGGAGTGATGAAACCATAGCCCTTCTGATCGTTAAACCATTTTACTTTACCTCTTGCCATTTCCTTTGCTCCTTTGGTGCTTAAAATTCGACCGGGTGCTAAAAAAAAAGACCGCGAGGCAGAGTCTATCCCGCCGTACGGCCAGATCTTTACTCCCTATCGTTACTGAATAGTAACAAAAAGAAATACAGATGTCAAGGAGCTTTACTTGCAGCAATCAACAGCGTTTTCGAGGTCTTTAGGTTTTCGGCAGCCGCCTTAGCCGTTCTAATTATTAAATCCGGAAAGCAGCGATGCTGCCTTTTTATACCTGCCGCGATAAAGATCTTCGTAGACCCTGTGCTTCTTAAGATTAGCGATTACGTGTTCATGCTTAAAGGCTTCCGTTATCTCCTGCGGATTTTCTATCTCGCCTGAACCGGCCCCAGCGAGAAGGGCAGCGCCGAAACTTGCTGATTCACTTATCCCCGGAACCAATAAATTTCTTCCGATAATGTCCGCTTTCTTTGCCAGCCAATATTTATTCTTTGTGCCGCCGCCTATCAGGCTGATGGCCTTGACAGGTACGCGGGTTGAATCTTCCATGGCCCCGACGAGCTGTCGAAACTCAAATGAAAGCCCTTCAAAGATTGCGTCCAGTATATCCGCCCTGGTTGTCCCGGCGGTTAAACCAAGCAGCGCGCCTTTAGCGCCTGCGTCCTTCCGGGGCGCGCCTCTCCCCAGCCAGTAAGGCAGAACCAGGACGCCTTTATCCCCCTTCCCGGCAGCTTTCAGGTCCGCGGACAGCCTTGCATACTTCTCTTCCGCTGTCAGAGAGCCGCCGTAAAACTCGTTCATGAACCATTCTGTAAGCCCTCCGGAGCAGTATATCCCGGCCATTATGTAATATAAACCGTCAACCGCGTAGCAGCCCATTGAGAAACCGGAATTATATATCTCTTTCAACCTGCGCGGCTCCTTAACAACAGCTAGCAGGACTTCCGCGGTGCCCATTGAATCCAGGAGTTCTCCGGGTTTAAAGATGCCTGCTCCAAAAGCCCCGGCGATATGATCCTGCCCGCCGAGGCAAATCCTTGTACCTGCCGCTAAACCGGATTCTTCACCGGCCTTTCCGGTAACCGTCCCCACAACGGTGCCGCTCACGCTTGCCTTAGGAAAGAATTTCTCCTTAACGCCCAGCGCCTCCAGCATGAAGGGAGCCCATTCTTTCTTTCTCATATCAAAAGCAGCCGTGCGGGTAGCTATGGAATAATCCGTTGCGTATTCGCCCGTGAACTTACTTATAAGGTAATCAGGAACACAGAGCCATTTAGAGGCTTCTTTGAAAGCCGGCCTTTCGTGCTTACGTAGCCAGAGAATCTTTGTTGCGGAGTAAATGTGGGTGAGATTCAGTCCGGTCGTTTTGAAAATCTCGTACCTGCCGAGTTTTTTCTCGAGGTACTCTTTTTCCAAAATACTGCGGTTATCATACCAGGGAATTATATCTGTCAGCGGCTTTCCGCGGCCGTCAACGAGAAGGCCTGCCTCGGCCATAGACGCAAACCCGACAGCCTTAATTTGAGAAGGGTCTTTGATCTGCCCGGTAATTTGACGCGTCAACCCGCAGACGGAGATCCAGAGTTCTCCCGGGCTGTAATAATGCCTGCCCTTCCTGTCCTTTCTTGTTGCAGTGGGACGCGACGCCGAGGCAACCCGTTTCCCGCGGTAATTATAAAGGTTAGCCTTCCAATTCGTCGTCCCTATGTCTATCCCAAGTAAATACATCAGCCCCCGTCCCGCTTTACGTTATGAAAGTTACAAACGTTAAGAACGTTATAAACTTTCATAACCAATTAATATTATTCTTATTCATCGTATCGCAGCTTTTGCATATCTTCGCGTCAGAATAATCCCCGTTCTCCAGCTGCCTTAGTCCCATTGCTCTTTTACGGGCAAGTATGTCTTTAACCGCTTCTTTTTTAATGTCTCCGATTATTACTCTGCCGTCATAATCACGGCAACAGAGTATCGTCTTTCCGTCCCAGGTAAAATCAAGTGTATCCCACATCCCGCGGCAGGGCCACAAGCGTCCCTTGATGTCATATTTCCAGGGACTGTCCTGTTCCATGCCGCCTGACCAGTTCTCCGGTATTGGCTTAAGTATCCCGTCGGCCTTCCCCTTCCAGAAAGCGTTGAATCTCGCGACCTCCGCTTTATTATCCGCAAGCCTTACGCAAGAAAGCACTATCTTCGGTTTTTGTTTTGCCTGTCCTCTGTCCTCAGTCTTCCGTCCTCTAACTTTCGTCCCCTGCCGTCCGCCCTCCAACTTTCGGCTTCTGGCCTCCAACAACGCCAGCACATTCTGCAGAGACTTTTCAAAGGGCAGTTTCATCACGCTTTCATAAACTTCCTTCGTGATTCCGTTGAAACTGATAACTATCTCGTCAAGCCCGGAAGCCAGCAATTTTTCCGCTTTTTCCGGAGTCAGCAAAGAAGCGTTTGAAAATATCTTAACATAATAAGGCCCTTTCGATTTTACATAGCTTATCCTTTCAAAGATATTTCTGTCGGCAATCGGTTCTCCGAACCCGGAAAGCACGAATTCGCGAATTTTCACTCCGCTGCCCGCGGCGCCGTCAACAATACTCCGGAAAGTCTCTTCGTCCATAGTTCCTTGCGCGCGTTTTAACTTTGAATGCGGACACATAAGACAGTCGGCATTGCAGGCATTAGTTGTCTCAATATTTATGTATACTCCGCCGGCTTCAATATTCGAGATCTCCTTATGTATACGGCGCGCGTAGAGTTTGCGATATACCGCGGTATTAACGAGATAATTGAACGGCCTATGCGCTATCAACTTAGTCATCCACCACTCCGGTTTATGTCTTACGTTACAAACGTTAAGAACGTTACGAACGTTATTAACTTTTGATGTTTTCTAACACACTCACCAAATTCGCCCTGGAGAACCCGTCTTTCGCATATTTTTTGATTTCCTCTTTTACCAGTTTCAGCCCTGCCTTTTCCATTATTTTCCTGTAGCCCTCCATAACATGCGGTCCGAGCCAGTCTTTCGGGTGGGTAACTTCGTTGTATCCGTTCAGCAGGATTAAGCGCCCGCCCGGGCAAAGCCAGGAAACCCATCTTGAAAGCTCGGCTTCCATATGCTCCCACGAGTGTTCCTGACCCAGATAATAGGCCATATCAACCGCGACTATCAAGTTAAATACTTTTGCCGGTTCAAATTCAACCACATTCGCCTCAATGAATTCTACATTGCCGTACCCGCGATTCTCTTTCGCTCTCTTAATGGCAGTGCCTGATATATCCACTCCGGTAATCTTTCCGCAATAAGGGGAAAGCATCGCGGTCATCACTCCTTCGGCGCAGCCCAGTTCAAGCGCCTCCTTGTGAAGCTTGTCTCTGACACAGTCAACAACCCACCCAAATTTGACGCTTTCATATTCCCTGGTCAACGCTTTGTATGGGTCCTCATTCTTGAAGAGTTCATCAAAGTACTTCTTCCTGTGGCTATAATGGCTTTTCAGCTGGAGCCAAAGAACAGCTCTTTTTATTATATTCATGGCTCTCCTTTTTGCATCCTGCGGCAACAGGATTACAGTTCTTTTCCCGTCTCCTGTACCGAGCCAATCAGTTCTTTCGTATAAGCATTGACCGGATATTTATAGATAGTCTCATTGTCAGCTATTTCCACAACCCTTCCGTCCTTCATCACGGCAACCCTGTCGCCTATATTGCGGACAACGCGCAGGTCGTGGGAAATAAAAAGATAGGTCAGCCCGAGTTCATCCTTCAGGTCTTTGAGCAGGTTGATTATCTGCGCCTGAACAGAAACATCCAGAGAGGAAACCGGCTCGTCGCAGACAATGAACTTAGGCCTGGAGATCAACGCCCTTGCGATGCAGATTCTTTGCCTCTGTCCTCCGGAAAATTCGTGGGGATATTTCGAATAGGCGGCGGCGCTTAGGCCCGTCAGCTCCAGCATTTTAGCGGCTTTGCCGGCGGCATTCTCATCGCCGAGTATCTCGAGCGTCTCCGCTACTGCCGGACCTATCTTTATTCGAGGATTCAGCGAAGCGAATGGGTCCTGAAATATTATCTGCATATCCCGGCGGAACGGTTTTAATTCATTGAAGCCCAGAGACGTTATTTCTTTCCCCGAAAAAAAGATTTTGCCGCTGTCTTCGTTAAGAAGGCGGAGTATTATCCTTCCGAGCGTGCTCTTCCCGCAGCCGGATTCACCCACCAGCCCGAGGGTTTCCCCTTCATTTATGGAAAAGGAAACATCATCCACCGCTTTAACGGTTTCAAACGCCCCAAACATCCCTTTTTGCTTTCGGAAATGCTTGACTATGTTCTGTACTTTTACGAGTTCCATCCCACTCCGTTCTTGCCGTAATGTTTACGTTATGAACATTATTTTGTTATGCCGGACGCAGTCTGGCATATAAACCTTATAAACCTTATGAACCTTATAAACTTTACAAACTTTTTTGATTTTACTTATACAACCAACATTTTACCATCCTACCATCAACCACAGTCTCTCCCGGCTCCGTCTTTTTGCATATATCCATGGCTTTTTGACACCTCGGATGAAACCTGCAGCCTGCCGGAGGATCAAACGGGTCAGGAACATTACCCGGTATCGCCGGCAGGCGCTTCTCAATCTTTGAAAGCGAGGGAATAGACTTTAAAAGTCCGGCTGTATAGGGATGAAGCGGGTTGCTGAAAATCTCCTTCTTCGGTGAAGATTCGACAATGCGCCCGGAATACATAATGTTAACACGGTCGCAGATGCGATTTATTATGCCAAGATCGTGACTGACCATTATTACGCTGAGTTTTCTCTTAAGCCGTATATCCGCCAAAAGGTCCAGGATTTGCGCCTGCACCGTCACGTCCAGGGCAGTCGTCGGTTCGTCCGCGATCAGCAGCTTTGGCCCGCTAATCAGGGCCATTGCTATCATTACTCTTTGGCGAAGGCCGCCGGAAAGTTCATGAGGATACGAGTCGGCAACCCTCTCCGCGTCTTTGATGCCGGCGCCGGAAAGAGTCTCCATCACCAGAGCGCGAAGAGCCTCACCCTTAATACCAAGATGCAGTTTCGCTGACTCGCCTACCTGATATTCCACCCGGAAGACAGGATTTAAGGACGTGAAAGGCTCCTGGAATATCATTGATATCTCTCCCCCCCGGACTTTAGTCATTTCCTGTTCGGAAAGCAAGAGCATATCCTCCTTTTTCCCGCCGCGTTCGAATATTATCTCGCCTGAAACTATTTTTCCCGGCCTCGAGACAAGCCGAAGGATTGACAGAGCCGTAACACTTTTGCCGCAGCCGGATTCCCCGACCAGCCCGATGCTTTCGGAACTGCCGACATCGAAAGAAACGCCTTCTACCGCGCGCCCCACAGCCTTGCCGGGGAAGAAGTACGTATGAAGTCCTCTTATTGAAAGCAGGGCGTTTTCCGTCATACCCTCTCCTTAGAACCGCTCAGCCTGGGGTCCAAAATATTTCTCAGGCCTTCGCCGAGCAGGTTATAAGATATTATCGTCGCGAAAATAGCCATTCCCGGGAAAGCGGTAAGCCACCAGGCGGTTTCTATGTAATCTTTCCCGGAAGTAAGTATGTTGCCCCAGCTCGGATCGGGCGGCTGCACTCCAAGTCCCAGAAAACTCAGGCCTGATTCTATAAGAATGGCCCCGGCGACCCCGAAGGTAACGGAAACGAAAACCGGAGCCATCGCGTTCGGCAGGATGTGCTTTATTATTATCCTGGCGTGAGACGCTCCTGAAGCTCTGGCAGCAAGAATATATTCCCTGTTCTTCAGGCTCAGCACTTCCGCCCTGACCAGGCGCGCGAGGTCAGTCCAGGTAGTCAGGCCGATTATCACCATCACATTGAATATACTCGGCCCCAGAAAGACTACAAGCATAAGAATAAAGAAGAGCGCCGGAACGGAAAGCACGATATCCACCAATCTCATAAAGAACTGGTCTATCCAGCCGCCAAAATATCCCGACACCGCCCCCACAAGCAGCCCGATCAGAGTAGAAATAAAAACCGCCGCAAAACCGACTGACAGCGATATTCTTGAACCAAAAATCATCCTCGAAAACACGTCCCTTCCCAGCTCGTCTGTTCCAAGCAGATGAAGACGTGAAGGCGGCTGAAGTTTTTCAGCCATGTTCTGCCCGTCGGGAGCGTAACCTGAAAGCAGGGGCGCAGCCAGCGCGATTACGCCGAGGCAGATTACAAGAACTCCGCCTATGAGCGCCGATTTGTTGGCCGAGAACAGCTTTATGAATTTAAGCGTTTCTTTCAAATCTCCATCCTTAATACCGTATCCTCGGGTCTGCAAAAGCGTAAGCTATATCAGCAAAAAGATTGCCGAGCAGGGTAAGCAAAGCGCCTGCTGTTACCACGCCCATTATCACGGGATAATCAAAGGACATGGCTGATTCATACGCCAGCCGTCCCATCCCGGGCCAGGCAAATATCGTTTCAAAGATAAATCCTCCGGATATCAAACCCGGGATAGACAGTCCTATAATGGTTATTACCGGAAGAAGCGCGTTCCTTAACGCGTGCTTCAGCAGCACGTCGCGCTCCGGCAGCCCTTTCGCGCGCGCGGTCCTTATGTAATCCTGGCGTATTACCTCCAGCATCCCGGACCTCATATACCTTGACAAGCCCGCTATGCTGCCGAAAACGCTGACAAAGAGCGGCAGCAGCAGGTGCTGTATACTGTCGTAGATTTGAAGCACGGGCGGCATGTTCGCGGCATTGACCGACGCCATTCCGGAAATTGGAAGCCATTGCAGCCAGACTCCGAAGAAGAGCATCAGGAGCAGCGCGAGCCAGAAGGCTGGAATAGAATATCCAACGAAACTCAGCGAAGTGAAGAGCCGTTCAAATACCGAGTTCTCCTGCGCGGCCGAATAGACGCCGAGAGGTACCGCGATCAGGAAAAGCAAGAGCAGCGAGAGTATGTTCAACTGGAGGGTTGCAGGGAGGCGTTCCAGTATTTTCTCGGTTACAGGCCTGTTGTCGTTGAAAGATTCCCCGAAGTCAAATCTAGCCAGGCGTGAAAGCCAATTCAGGTACTGAAGGTGCAGTGGTTTATCCAGGCCGTAAAGCGTCTTCAATTTCGCTATGGAATCAGGAGACATCTTCGCGTTCATCTGGGACTGAACAACCGTTGGCCCTCCGGGCGTGATATGGATAACCGCGAAGGTTATGAGGGATATGCCGAATAGTATGGGAATGGAGAGCAGCAGTCTTTTTAGGATATATCTTGCCATCAGTATTTAAAAACCTCCGGCGCGTTCCGGTCCAGTTCCGTCCTGGTAAAAGCCCTCATATAAATGTTGAAACCGAAAGAATGGGCGCTCATAGACTGCATATAATTAATGTCAATTGCTATGCAGTCC
>CAIWRR010000014.1 GCA_903915125.1 Candidatus Firestoneibacteriota bacterium
CCCCGCATAATCTCCTTCAGGATTAACCCTGAAAAGATTAAAGATGTAATCGGCCCTTCAGGCAAGATCATCAAGCAGATAATAGCCGACTTCGGCGTCGAGATAAACATCGACAACGACGGCACGGTTAACATCGCTTCGGTGGATAATTCGGCCATAGAGAAGGCGGTCCAGAGGGTCAGGGATCTTACCCAGTCGGCAGAGGTGGGAAAGGTCTATCACGGCAAAGTGAGAAAGATTGCCGAGTTCGGGGCTTTTGTGGAAATATTCCCGGGCACAGACGGGCTTGTCCACATCTCGGAACTCTCGGAAGCGAGGGTGAAGAGAGTTGAGGATGTGCTCAAGGAAGGCGAAGAACTCGACGTTAAATGCATCGGCGTGGACGAGAAAACAGGAAAGATAAGGCTCTCCCGCAAAGAATTGCTTAAAGATCAGGGTGATGCAAAGTAAAGAAAAACTGAAGTCGGGGCTGACGGTACTCTGTGAGGATATTCCTTACGTGAAGTCCGTCAGCCTCGGTCTTTTGATAAAGTCGGGTTCCCGCCACGAACACCTCGCAAATAGCGGCATCTCTCATATGCTTGAACATATGTCCTTCAAAGGCACTTCTTCTCTTTCCGCCAGAAAGCTTGCCGAAGCATTTGACCTGCTCGGCGCGTACCTGGACGCTTTCACCGGCAGGGAGTATACCTGTTTTGTCTTTCGGATGACCTCCGATAAACTTCCGCGGGTATTGGAATTACTTTCCGACATGATACTTAATTCTCTTTTTGCAGAAGAGGAAATAGAAAAAGAAAAAAGCGTAATACTCGAAGAAATCAAAATGTACATGGACCAGCCGGACGATGTCGCGATGAATCTTTTCATGAACGGTCTTTTTGACGGCCATCCAATCGGAAGGCCGATTCTCGGCAGCTCGGAAACGGTCCGGTCTTTCGACCGCAAAGCGGTGACCGGCTACTGCCTGGAAAAGTATGTTCCCGGAAACGCCATACTCTGCGCTGCCGGCGATGTTGACGCTTCGAAGTTTTCGGCTCTGGCGGGCGAATGCTTTTCCGGCTGGAAAGGCGGGTTTCAGGATTCTCCGCAGGAAGACCCGGCCTTTAATTTTCAAAGCATAACCGAAAACAAGGAACTTGAGCAGTCCCATGTATTGATAGGCGCTGAAGGGCTTAAATTTTCCGACGGCCGTTATTACGCGCTTGCCCTTTTAAATGACATTTTGGGCGGCTCAGTCAGTTCAAGGCTTTTTCAGGAAGTGCGGGAAAAGAGAGGTTTGGCTTATTCCATTCAGTCTTTCAGCGAGAGTTACGCGGAAACCGGCGTCTTCGCGGTTTACGCGGGGACTAATCCTGACAAAAGAAAGGAACTTGTTGAAGTAGTGCTCTCGGAAATAGATAAATTAAAAAGGGACGGGCCGGACGACAAAGAACTGTTGCGGGCCAAGGAACAGGCGAAATCAGGCCTGATTCTCGGCCTGGAAAGCACCAGCAACAGGATGACCAGGATGCTGAGACAGGAACTATATTTCGGACGCTTTACCGGGCTTGCAAAGACGGTTGAAAGCATTGAGAAGGTCGGCCGCGAGGATATCTCAACGCTTGCGCGTGCTCTTTTTGCCGAAGGCAGGGTGAAAACGGTGGTCTACGGTCCCAAGAGCAGTTCTTGAAAGGCAATTATGGTTATTGTATAATCAGATGAAGAGATCTGTAACGGTCCGTCATTGGGAGAGCTGAATTGCCGGAACTTCGGAAAGACACGGTTTCAAACAGATGGGTAATAATCGCCACTGATCGGGTTAGAAGGCCGAATGATTATGTGGGTCCTGTTGCCGAAAAGAAGCGCGGAGCTTTCTGTCCTTTTGATTATGGAAATGAAGATAAAACTCCCCCGGAGATATTCTCCTACAGGGAACCGCATTCCGCGCCCAACACTCCCGGCTGGCAGGTAAGGGTCATCCCGAATAAGTTTCCGGTCCTGCGCGTTGAAGGTGAACTGAACCGCCGCGGAGAGGGCATGTATGATTTAATGGACGGCGTGGGCGCTCATGAAGTTATTATTGAAACCCCAGAGCATGACAAAAGCCTTGCCGATCTGGATTCCTCGCAGGTTGAAAAGGTCATTTGGACTTACAGGACGCGCGGGCTTGACCTTAAAAATGATATTCGTTTTGAGTATGTGCTGCTATTCAAAAACCAGGGGGAAGCCGCGGGGGCTACGATCGACCATTCGCATTCCCAGCTTATTGCAACTCCAATTGTTCCCAAAAGGGTGCAGGAAGAGATCCAGGGCGCCAAAGCCTATTATGATTATAAGGAGCGTTGCGTTTTCTGCGACATGATACGGCAGGAAATAAAAGATAAGGTGAGGGTCATTACGGAGACAAGGGATTTCATATCTTTTGAACCTTTTGCTCCGAGATTTCCCTTTGAAACCTGGATACTGCCCAAGAAGCACTCCCCCGAATTTCTCAATATTACCAAAGAGGAATCCCAGGACCTTGCGAAAATACTGAAGGAAACTTTGCTAAAGATAAAGAAAGCCTTGAATGATCCTCCTTTCAATTATATAATTCATACAGCGCCTTTGCGCAAAGTTGAGGCCCTGTACACGCACTGGCATCTTGAAATAATGCCGAAACTTACGAAAGTCGCCGGGTTTGAATGGGGTTCGGGTTTTTATATAAATCCCACTCCGCCGGAAGACGCGGCAAAATACCTGCAGGAGATAGATGTCCAGTGAAGCCGCGAGGGCAGGCAGCTGCAGAATACGTGCTTATTGTTGCCCTTGTTATTGTGCTGTTCTGCGGAGTATCAACCGTTCTGAGGGCTGCTTTGTCAGGTTTGTTTGGAGCGGTTTCCGGAGCAGTGGCATCACCTTTGCCTTGAAGGAAATCAAATAACGATTGTTTGCATTAATGGAGGGTACAAAAATGAAAAAAGTGCTTCTGTTTGTTGCTGTGGCCGCAATGATTTTTGCGGCAGGAACGGCCCAGGCGGCAAAGAAACTTCCGCCCAAGGTGATAGTTGGTTTTGAAACGGATCAGGAATTCAAGGATATCTATAAAGAGAACAACGGAAACAGGGATTATCCCGTAGAAAAGGTGACGGAAAATGTGACACAGGGTAAATTCGCCTGCAAGCTCACTTTTCCCAATGACGGCGACTGGCCCGGGCTCCATTTCGTAAAGTTTGACGGAAACTGGGAAGGTTATGATGTGCTGAAAGTTGATGTGTTCAACCCCAGCACCGAAATAGTCGCGCTTAATATGAGCCTTTGCGACAAGGATTCCGGCATTACAAAAGAGGCCTATTTTGGCGAATTCAATAGAAGATACAACGCTTCAGCCATCCTTAAACCCGGCAAAAATACCGTGGAATTTGAGCTTGCCGGAGTAACGATTGAAGACAAGTCCAGGCAGGTTAAGCTGGCGGATGTCAAAAGATTCGCGCTCTTCGTGAGTCCGAGGCCGAAAGATTTCACAATCTTCCTTGATAATGTAAGAATTGAGCAGGTGGAAGAACAGTAATTCAAAAACAGAAGTTTTGGAGGCGCGGGAGCTGTCCCGCGCCTCTTTTTTTTGCCTGTTTTTTCCGGAGGTTCCGATGAAAGGCTGGAAAACTCCGGGAATAAGCGTTAGAATATTTTAACGGCGGTTAAGGCCTTGCCGCCGGGCGGAGGCTGTATTATGAAAAAAGTTGTTATGGGGCTTATTGCGGCTATTCTGTTTTTCTCTGCGGGTTTGTCAGCCGCGGATTCGAAACCGCTCACGCTATTTAGTTTTGGGAAGGCGGAGGACTTGCAATGCCTTCAGGTTGACGGCGGGATGAAAGAGAGCATGAAGACGGAGCTTTCCGCGGAAAATTGCACTACAGGCAAAAATTGTCTAAAGGTAACTTTCCCTGATGACAGCTGGGCAGAAGTTCTCTTTGTTAAGTTTCCCGCTGATTGGTCAGGTTACAATGCCTTAAAAATGGATATTTTCAATCCTTCGGTTCTTTCCGTGGGAATACTTTTCCAGGGGGCTGACGCTGATGCGGGATTTGCAAAAGACGCCCCGTTTGGAGACAGGGAAAAGCGAGTAAGCTCGGGAGGGATGTTGAAACCCGGTAAGAATACGCTGGTCTTTCCGCTTGCCTATGACAAACCTTTTGATTTGAAGCATGTCAAGATGTGGTCTCTCTCTAATGTCAGCAGGCCCAAAGGGCTTGCGCTTTATATTGACAATATCCGGCTTGAGAGCGTAAAACCCGAAGACCTCGAATAATAGGAAAAACAAAAGCAGGGCGGGAAGAATCCGCCCTGCTTGTTTTTACGGTAATGTTTTGTCCTTCCAATCCGTTGACCGTCCGTCCTCCGGCTCCGCCGGATTGCTAACAACTGATTGCTAATTACTAATTAGAAACTCACGGATCGTGATTTTATCAGCCCACAGTCTTCAGTCTTCCGTCATCAGTCCACGGATCTTGCGCATCCGCCCTTCTGCGCC
>CAIWRR010000015.1 GCA_903915125.1 Candidatus Firestoneibacteriota bacterium
CGGCGTTGACGGGCTTATCGTCGCCACGCTTATGGCAGGCATACTGCTGGTGGCAATGGGCCTTGCCAGGTTTGGGACTATTATCAAGTTTATTCCGCATTCGGTGATAGTGGGTTTTACGAGCGGTATCGCGGTGATAATATTTAAGTCGCAGTTTAAGGATTTTTGCGGCTACAGCGGCGCCGGCATAAACTTTTACGCGGCCGCCTTGGGACTGCTGAGCGTTCTTATAATAGTTTTCTGGCCTAAAATCTCGCGGCGCATGCCGGGGGCCTTGATTGCGCTGTTGCTCACTTCTATCCTGGCAGTACTCTTTAAGTTGCCTGTAGAAACCATAGGCAGCAGGTTCGGGCACCTGCCTTCCGTAATTCCTATGCCGGTTATCCCAAAGGTCAGTTTGACACTCATAAGAGAACTTTTTCCTTCTGCTTTCGCAATAGCTTTGCTTGGTTCGGTTGAATCCCTGCTGTCCGCCGTGGTTTCTGACGGAATGATAGGAGCAAAGCACCGTTCAAACATGGAGCTTGTGGGGCAGGGTGTCGCGAATATCGGCGCGGCGCTGTTTGGAGGCATACCGGCGACAGGCGCCATTGCCAGGACCGTGACAAACATAAAAAACGGAGGAAGGACCCCTGTTGCGGGTTTGATTCACGCGCTTGTCGTGCTGCTCATCGTGATATTTCTCGGAAGGTATATTATTTATGTCCCGCTCGCCTGCCTGGCCGGAATACTCGCTGTAGTGGCGTACAATATGAGCGAATGGCGTTCTTTCCTGGAACTTCTGAGGAGCACAAAAGGGGTTATCATAGTGCTCCTTTCGACTTTTCTCCTGACTGTCTTTGTTGACCTCGCTGCCGCAATTCAAGTCGGCATGGTCCTGTACGCATTTATCTTTATGAAGCGCATGTCGGAAACTTCCAGCGTGCATCTCCTTGCCAAAGAGCTCAGGAAAGATGAAAAGGCGGAAAGCCGGGAGGAACCCGGTTTTACCATCCCTAAAGGAGTGGAGGTGTTTGAGATAGACGGCCCGCTCTTCTTCAACGCGACAGAACAGTTTGACGAAATAGACAAAGCCGTCGGAGAAAAACCTAAGGCGAGAATACTTCGCTTCCGTAATGTTCCTTTCATAGATTCGACCGGCATGCACGCGCTCAAAGGATTCATAACCAGATGCAGCAGAAACAGGATACCGCTGATTATTGAAGGTTTGCGCATCCAGCCCTTAAATGAAATTATAAAGGCCGATTTGTACGAAGTCTTAGGCGAGGATAATGTCTGCGGGAGCATACAGGATGCTATCCTGCGGGCGGAGGAAGTGATGGGGAAAAAATAGCCAATTTCCGAAAGTTGGTTTTTCCGATTACAGCCACTTTGTTAATGTCTTTGCGTCCGGCCTTTTCACCGGCCCCATAGGTTCCATAGGAATGCCAATCGCGCAGCCCAATAAGGAATACTCTCCCGGTTTAAGCCCAAGAAGCCCACAAAGCGCTTTGTCTGTCTTCATGGTTTCAAACATTGAGAGCAGCTGGAATCCAAGCCCTTCAGCGCTTGCCGTCAGCCAGATGTTTTCAGCGGCGTGGGCGAGGGCCTGAGGAGCCACAGACGGGATTCCGTTGTACTCCGCCAGAATTATAATGTAGGGCGCTTCCGGAAGTTTAGCTTTTTTGAGGCGCTCAATAAGTTTTGCGAGTTTTTTTGTCAAGCCCAAGGCTTTGAAAGGCAATGATGTAAGTTTTTTTACGGTTTTCTTGAGGTGCGCGGCAACGACCATCTCAAGTTCGCCGCGCGACGGCGAGTCCTGCCTGATGACAAAGAAACGCCTGAAATCCTGCCGGTCTCCTACAGCGGCGGCGGCAAAGGGGGCGTTTAAGCCGGCAAGGACGAGTTTTTCAATGCGTTCTTGAGAAGGGATCTCGGGACTGAAGTTCCTGACCGACCTTCTACTGTAAATGATTTCTTCAAGAATAGCGGACTTTTCACTGTTTTGCGTCATAGGGTTTGCCTCCTCAATTTCACGGGCTTTCAGGCCATCACAGTTTTTTTCTTTTTTTTACCTTCGGCGGAAGTGAAGCAGCGTAATTCAGTGATTTTAACAGCAAAGGTCCAAATTCCTTATTGTTTCTGTAGACAGTTTCTCCGACCATTATATATTCCTTCATCACGCGCCCCGGCATCGGTTCAAATTTGCCGGTTTCCTTGTGTTTCTTGAAAACCGCTTCCTGTTCTTTCGGGTCAATCCGCAGAAAGAGCCCGGCGCCGAACGCTCCAATTACCATGTTGCCGTTGATGAAGTAGACCGGGTAGCCGAACATCTTCCTGGGCTCGGCGACAATGTTCTTCATGGTTTCGGCAAGGAATTCCGCAAGTTCAACCGGCGTTTTCTCCCATTTCTTTTCCATGATTCCTCCGCTAAAACCGATTATCGTGAAATACGGCCGGAATGTCAACCGTTTGATTTGAATGCCGCAGGCGTTCTGTGCTAAACTGTTTTGGCCTGCAGGAGCGTAATATGGACAAATTTACATTGACAAACAAGAAGAACTGGGATGAGAGGGCGGAACTTCATTTTCGCTCCGAAGATTACGGAGTGAAGAATTTCCTCGCCGGCAAATCAACCCTGAGGCCGATTGAGCTGAAGGAAATGGGAAGCGTAAAGGGTAAGAAACTCCTTCACCTGCATTGCCACTTCGGGCCAGGAAACATGCGCGAGGCTGTTGACATGTGTGTAGTATACTAAATCATGAGGACGATACGGGTACCCGATGTCACCGGTTTTGAATGGGACAGCGGTAATATCAATAAGAATATGTTGCGGCACAAGGTCTCAGCGATGGAGTGCGAGCAGATGTTCTTCAACCAGCCGCTGGCGGTTGCGGAAAATTCCGAACACTCAAAACTTGAAAAAAGGCACTTTTCGCTGGGGGTGACAGATGCCGGGCGAAAGTTGTTTGTAGTCTTTACGGTAAGAAAAGAGAAAATCAGGGTTATTTCGGCAAGAGATATATGCAGGAAAGAGAGGCTTATCTATGAAAAGAACTAAGGCGAAAAAATACAGAAGCGAAGACAGCGAGCGGGTATATTGGTCTGTTCATGATTCAGCGGCTGAGATTGATTGGAGCAAGGCAAAGCGCGTTGTGTTTCCGAACCTGAAGCCGACTTACAGTTCTATTTCAATCAGGATGCCTTCAATTCTGATTGAGGAGCTTAAGTCGTTAGCGAACAGGAGGGATATACCGTACCAGTCGCTAATGAAGATATTTCTCTCAGACAAAGTAAAAGAGGAATTGGCAAAAAAGTATTAAAGGCAGATTGCTTGAGGGCAATAGCGGCCTGCAATATCCGAAGTCAGCACTTCTCCTTTTTTCCGCGTATCTCCACCCTGCGTATCTTTCCGCTGATAGTCTTGGGCAGCTCGCTCACAAACTCCACGATGCGCGGATATTTGTAAGGCGCGGTGACTTTCTTGACATGCTCCTGCAGTTCTTTCACCAGCGCGTCGCTTGCCGTGTAGTTCTTTGTGAGAACAACGGTGGCCTTGACTATTTGGCCGCGGTCGGGATCCGGAACAGCCGTTATGGCGCATTCAAGGACGGCGGGATGCTCAAGCAGCGCGCTTTCCACCTCAAAAGGCCCGATTCGGTAGCCTGAGCTTTTGAAGCAGTCATCGGACCGCCCCACGAACCAGAAGTAGCCATCCTCATCGCGGTAAGCGATATCTCCGGTATAGTACATATTGTTGTGCCAGACGGTTTGGGTGAGAGCCTCGTCCCGGTAATAACCCTTAAACATTCCAATGGGGCGGGTTTTGCTCAGCCGTATCGCAATCTGCCCTTCAATGCCTGCCTCGCAGGAGTTTCCGTTATCGTCAACAATATCTATGTCATAGCAGGCCATAGGTTTTCCCATAGAACCGGGTTTCGGAGCCATCCAGGGGAAAGTCGCGATTTGCACGACGGTTTCGGTCTGCCCATAGGCTTCCATAAGCTTATGGCCGGTAAGTTTCAGGAACTGGTTATATACCTCGGGATTAAGCGGTTCACCCGCTGTGCAGCAGTATTTCAGCTTTGTGAAGTCATATTTCGAGAGGTCTTCTTTTATCAGGTAGCGATATATTGTCGGCGGAGCGCAGAAAGAAGTAACGCCGTGCCGGGTCACCACTTCTATAAGGTTTTTGGGTACGAATTTTTCATAGTCATAAACAAAAACAGAGGAGCCTGCAATCCACTGCCCGTAAATCTTGCCCCACGCCGCTTTGGCCCAGCCGGTATCGGCCACCGTCAGGTGCAGTCC
>CAIWRR010000016.1 GCA_903915125.1 Candidatus Firestoneibacteriota bacterium
ATGAAACTCTGCGGCCTGAAGGCCGGAGTTTCTCTTTATAGGTGTGTTAATATTATTCATGCCGGATTTCCGCCGGAGGCGGATCCGCCTTTGGCGGACATCCCTCTTCGCCATGAATGGTGAGGTTTTCTCCGGCATCTGAAAGATAAACGTTACAAACTTCTCTCGAACAAGACGCGCGGAGTGCGGTTTATAAACTTTTAATTTTCTTTTGCCTTTCCATCTCATTTACAAATATTTCTTCAAACCTCTTACCGCCTGACAAAATATCCTCTAGTTTGGCTACCCTTAAGAGCGTTCCCTCGTAGAGCAGGCCGACACGCCCGCATCTTTCGACTTCATCCATATAAGAGGTTGTGACAAGTATGCTGACATGCCTTTCCTTGTTGAGCTTAATCAGCATTTCCCAGAGCTCTTGCCGGGATAATGGGTCTACTCCAATAGTCGGCTCATCAAGAATAAGCAGTTCCGGGATATTTATCAGCGCGCAAGCAAGGGCAAGTTTTTTTTGCATTCCGCCGGAAAGTTTGCCGGCAGGCCGGCCCTTAAACTTTTCAAGCCTGCTGAAAGCGTAAAGGTCTTTCTTCATAATTTCCCGCTGTTTTGAGCGTACATCGAACAAGTCAGCGAAGAAGTCTATATTTTCTTCGACTGATAAATCCTGATAAAGGCTGAATTTTTGAGGCATGTAGCCAATTATTTTCTTGCTCTCGGCAGGCTGTTCCTTTACATTAAACCCTCCCACAATAACCGTCCCGGAGTCTATCTTCATAACACCGGCGGCTATCCTGACAGTTGTTGTCTTCCCTGCTCCATCAGGACCCACAAGACCAAATATTTCTCCTTTTTCAACGGAGAAACTTATCCCTTTAAGCGCTTCATTGCCGCCGAAGCTTTTACGCAATGAGTCAATCTCAATTATTTGAGACATTTATCACCGCGTCAGCCGGCATTCCCGGCTTGAATGTGCCGTCTTTGTTATCCAGCGCTATTTTTACGGCATAAACAAGCCGCACCCTGTCCTCTTTTGTCTGAACGTTTTTCGGCGTGAACTCGGCCTTTGAAGAAATATAGGTGACCGTGCCTTGCATTTCTTTCCCGGGAAAAGTATCTATCATTACTCGAGCTGAAGCGCCCAGTTTGACTTTCCCGATTTTGTACTCGGGAATGTAAATTTTCAGCCAGGGTTTTGATAGATCCCCTATTGTCAACAGAGACATCCCGGGGGAGGCTACTTCACCGGCCTCAGCGTTCCTCTGCAGCACCACTCCGTCTATCGGAGAATAGAGAAACGCGTTATCCGCCTGCGCCTTAATTTGCTTCAAATTCTGCACAGCAGACTCATACTGATGAGAAGTAACCTGAAACAGTGTTTCATCGCGCTCGAACGCCTGCTTCGAATAACCTCCGGCACGGTACAGATCCTTGGCCCTTTTATAATTTTCGCCGGCATTGCCTGCTACCAATTTGAGCTGCTGGGCCTGCTGGTCGGCTGACTCCTGCTGGGCCTTCAACTCATCGTGAGCAAGGACTGCCAGCAGCTGCCCTGTCTTCACGCCTGCGCCCTCTTCAACATTTATTTGTTCTATCCTGCCTGAAATTTTTCCAGAAATATCCACTTCAGTAACCTCTATTGTTCCGGACCCGCCCAGCTCCGCGGTCCCGCTGTTTGCCGAAAACTTGAAGGCAAGATAACCGGTTGCAAGCAGAAAAACAATTACCACAGGAATTATCATCTTTTTATTCATAAAGCCTCCGTTTGAATACTTTTGCCTGACTCCTAACTTTACCCAATCACCCTCTAACGCCAAACGGCCCCGCAAGCCTCTCAATCCCGGCTTCAATCACTTCCCTGTCGAAAAGAGCCTGTAAGTATCCAATTTTCGCATTCATCAGAGATAACTCTGCGTCAATAACCTCAAGATTTGTCATGGTTCCGCTCTTGAAACCAACCTGAGCTATTTTGTGATACTCTTGCGCCTGAGCAACGGCGTCTTTCTGCGCCTCAATTCGTTCTTTTGCCTCTGCCAGCGACAGAATAAGCTGTTTTAGTTCGGAGGCAGTAGAATCTTCAAGCCTCTTTACCCCGATATCTACAGCGTTTAGTTCGGCTTCAGCCTGCTTTACTTTAGCTGCCGTAAAATTTCCGTCAAAAAGCGGAATGTTCAGGTTGAGACCTGCATTCCAGCTTTGAGTCCAGCTAAGCTGTAAAAAGTAAGGGTTTTGATAATTATACGAAGCATAACCCGCAAGCACCGGTTTGTCCGACGCGCTTGCGGAGTCCAAAGCAGACCTGGCACATTTTGACCTTGATCTTGCCGCAAGCAGCTCCGGCCTGGTTGACAAAGATATTCTGAGTTTTTCTTGATAAGCAGGGATTGTAATCTTCTGCTCGGCCAGCTTTCCGGATACATCAATGCTCTCACTATAAGGCAGACCAAGCGCTATCTTTAAGTTGAGCTTTGCAATTTCAAGATTATTTTTTGCCTTTGATACTACCGGTTTTAGATTGCTTACCTGAACGCGTGACCGAAGCACTTCGAATGAAGAAGACGCTCCTTCTTTATACTTTCTCTCCGCATCGGATAAATGTTGCCTGGAAACGTTAAATGATTCTTCGCTCACAGCAAGCGCCTCTTTGGCAAATACAACGCTGAAATAGGCCTGTTTTACGGCAAAAGAGACAGAAGCTGCTGCAGCGTCAAGGTCCCGCATGGAGGCGTCTGCCGCGGCTTCCGAGGATGAAATATTCCCATGTATCTTTCCCCAATCAAATATTTGCTGCGTAAGCTGCGCCTTGAAGGACCAGTTATCGTAGGCGCCCGCGATTACAGTCTTTTCAATAGTTGTAAGCGGTCCTGTTGGAATGCTTATGTTGATGGACGGCACGCTGGAAATGTAGTTATACCCGCCGAATAGGCTAAGTTTCGGAAGTGCCCAGCTGATTGCTTCCGCGCTCCGGCCTTCAGAAGCCTTCCTCGCTTCACTCGCGGCAAGAATCTGGGTGTTGTTCTTTAGCCCGAGCGTTATAGCCGTCTCTAAATCATAAATTGCGCCCGCGGCCGGCAAACTAAACGCGCACCCAAACAGCAGAACCAATAGCTTTTGCCTCATTTTACAACCTCCCTCATCCGCACAGCCGGAAAAGCCTTTCTACCTTTCTCAGTTAGAGCTCCTTCAAACATCAATTTGAAGATGCCTTCTATAAGGTCAGCGGCTGAGTAGCTCGATTCTGAAAGGGAATCAGGGTTTATTGTCCCGTCAAGAAGATTTAAGAAAATAACAAGAAAAATCCCTTCATTGAAATCGTTCGTTATGTATCCTCGCGATTTGCCGTGTTTTATTAAAGTTGAAATATTTGCTGAGAGCTTCTCCCTTCTGAACACCTCTATCTTCTGCCAAAGAGAACGGGCGTTTTTCCTGATGTCTCTCAAGAATTCTGGCTTTAACGAGGCAACGGTTTCAAGAGCGGTTCTGCGCACCAAAAGCAGTTTTTCAGGAAACTCTAGAGAACTGTCATTTACGGCTTTTTCAATTTTTGAGCCTGCGTCCCGCAGCATTTGAAATATGGCCGCTTCAAGCAGCTCTTCTTTAGAAATAAAATGCTTATACAATGTTTTCTTGCTGACGCCTATAGACCTGGCAATGTCATCGGTCGTAACTTTAGAAAAGCCGTTTGAAAGAAAGAGTTTTCTTGATCTTTCAAGTATATTTAGTCTGGTTTCTTCTATATTAGTCATTTAACACCCTGGAAACTATATTGGTTTCCTCAGTTTCCATTATAACACAAATAAGGCGCCTGTCAAGACGCCTTAACAATACCTTATGCCTTAATATTCAGCTTTACAGCCTCTTCAACTTTAGATACACTGATTTCGTTCATACACCTGAGATCAGAACATTCTGTCTTCTCACACGGCATACATTCAAGTTTTGCCTGCAAAACTGTTTGTTTCCTGTAATCCGGGTCCACCCAGGCCCTGCTGTCTGTTGCTCCGAAAATACTAACGACATTCGCTCCGACAGCTACGGCCAAATGCTGGACGAAGGTAGTGCCTGTAACGACTGCAGCGCTCTTCTTAAGAAGCCAGCCAAGTTGTTTGATGCCGGTTTGCGGAGCGAGGAAAGCCCGCGCTCCAGATGCAGCCGTGACGCTCTTTGCGGATTCGTACTGCCCCGGTCCCCACGCTATAACCACAGGCGTACCGCCTATTCCAAGTTTGACTGCCAGTTCTGCATACTTAGTCCTTGGCCACTCGCGTGTGCGCGCGCTGGCGAAAGGGTTCAGAACCGCATACTTCCCTTCCTTCAGTCCCTCCGCTTTCAGGAATGAACTGATATAGTTTTCCGCTTCCGTCCCAAGTTTAATTTCCGGCCTGCCTCCTGAGCCAACTGCGCCGGAGGCTGCGGCAACCCTAAGCCAAACCTCAGGATTATAAATAATTTCAGTCGAACCCGGGACTACTTTGTTGTAGAAAATGTTCCTGCTGCCGCTTGCCAAACCAACCCTGTATTTTGCTCCGCTGAGATATGTAAGCATTGCGCTGCGCATGTTTCCGTACATATCAACCACCAGGTCAAACTTCTTTCCTTTAACCGATAGAATCAAGTTTAGGTCGCGTACATAATTCCGGCCGCTCTTTTTATCAAAAACCAGGAGTTCGTGTACAAAACTCTCGGCTTCAAGCAGCTCTTCTCCTCCCTTATTTACCAGAACACTCAGTTTTGCCCCGGGGTATCCCTCCTTCAATGCTTTCATGGCGGGAATAGAGAGTAAAATGTCTCCAAGAGCCCTAAATTTTATAATCAGTATTTTTTTCACTTTTTCTTTTTGAATTATCATTTACCTTTCCCGCCGGTAATCCGGATAAAGGCGCTGTAGACTTCTTTTACGCCAAGCGCTTTCATGCACTTGAGGTCATTGCAGCTGTCTTTTCTGCAAGGCCAGCAAGGCATGATCTTCTTTAGCCAGACGGCTTTCGTCTCATACGGAAACCATACATCCGGATCTCCCGGACCGAAAATTCCCACCAATGGTATATTGAAAGCACCGGCTATATGCATAGCTCCGTTGTCATTGGATATAAATCCGTCAAGTCGCGACACAACCGCTGAAAAAAGACGCAAAGGAAGGTTATCCGCGAAAACAGCCTTTTTTTCCATAAGCATCAGCACCTTCGCTCCGATTACACGGTCTTTCGGACCTGAAAATATTATTACCTGCCGTCCTTCCGCAATAAGCTTATCAGCCAAAGCCGCAAATTTTTCCGCAGGCCACATCTTTGCCGGCCAGCTCGCGCCGGGATGTATGCCTATTACCGGCTTTCCAGAATCAAACATGCTAAGTTTCATAAATTTATCCGCACTTTTTCTCTCATTGATTGATAGCTTAAGCACTGTGGTTTTTTCATAATTAATGATTCCGAAGAGCCTGCCGACACGATTATAGGTATCTATTGCGTCTCCCGGTTTCCCGTCGCTGTTCACAAAATGAGTATACGCGTATTTCCTTCCGCGGTGCTCCCAACCAATCCTGACTTTAGCTCCGCTTAATAATGTGAGCAATGCGCTTCTCGGATTGCCGAATGTGTCAATAACCGCGTCAAATCGCCTCTTCCTTATATTTTTAATCATTAACAGGTTATCTGCCAGATTTCCGCGCTCAAGAGTAATCAACTCGTCTAAATATGGGTTATTCTTTAACACTTCCAGGGAAGCCTTTTCCGCAAGGTACGATATCTTGGTGCCAGGAAGTCCGGCCTTTAAAGCGCGCACCAAAGGGGTCGAGAGCAGAACGTCACCTATAAATCTCGGACGGATTATTAGCAGTTTCTTAATCCCTTTAGGGTCTATTTGAAGTTCTCGCGTTTTCATTAACTCTCTTGCCTTAAGATATAGCCGGCAGCGTCGAGAAGGTCATCTGCTATAAAATCCGGCTGAGCAAGACCCAACTTTCTTTTCTCCTCAGCGCCGTATCCGGTCAGGACCAGTATCGACTTCGTTCCGCTGTTCCGTCCGAACTCAACGTCAGCCTTTTTATCTCCAACAACATAGGACCGGCTTAGGTCAAGACCAAACTCTCTTTCCGCCTGCTTTATCATCCCCGGTAAAGGTTTCCTGCAGTCACAATTTTCCCCAGGAGCATGCTTGCAGAAATATGTAGCGTCAACGCGACCCCCGCTTTTTTCTTTTATCAGCCTGTCCAGTTTCTTGTGAATAGCGCGCAAAGTCATTTCGGTGAACAGCCCTCTGCCAATGCCGGACTGGTTAGTAGTTATTATAACGGCAAATCCGGCGTCATTTAATTTCTTGATTCCTTCCGCGGCGCCTTCTACAAGGAACAGAGCTTCCGGGTCAGAAAGATACTCTTTTTCAACATTAATAGTCCCGTCGCGGTCAAGAAAAACAGCCGGCTTGCCGCGCGAAAGGCTATTTGAAAGCGCGGCCATTCCCAACCCTGTCAGAAACCAGAAGTCAAGCATGACTTGGGAGGCTCCCCAGGAATACTCAAAAAGTCCAGTGACAATCAGGACGGTGAAGACGCCGCCTGATCCAATGAATAGGTGTTTCGCAAACCCTTCGCGGAATCTTCCGAGCCCCTTTAGAAAAACATAATAATAAACTGCAATAAAATAGATAAATAGCGCCAGCACAGGGAGCCCGCGCTCTGCTGCTATTTGCAAAAAATTATTATGCACGTGCGCTTTTGCGTCTCTCTCTGCGGCTTCAGGGAGCATATACTTTTCATAGACCAAACCGAGGTTGTCTATGCCTACACCCATAGGATGATCCCTAATTATACTAAGCGAACTTTTCCACATACAGAGACGTTCATGAACCGATTGATGTTGCAGATCCGCTATTTTGCTTATGCTTTTCCCGAGACCGCTTGCAGGCATGAAAAATATACCGGCCGCAAATATCACCAAAACCACTGCCACCAGGGCGTAAGCAATCCATTTGCGCGAGAGAAATGCAATGAATATTACAAGCGCCAAGAGCGCTATCAGGCCTGAACTTGCATGCGCCCCAATTAGCGCGGCAAAACAGGCCTCTAAAGCTATTACAGACAAGATCCATTTTCCGGCAGACATGAATCCCATTCTCGCTTCGGACGAGACAGCAAAAAGTATGATAACACCTATAAGGGCAATAGCGAAGTTCATTCCGATACCAAGATGTATCGGATGACCGAGCCCGCCGCCGAACCGGGCTTCTCCCCTGAGGACTCCTCTTATTACAGCATAAAGAGCCCCGATAAGCGCAGACCAAACCAGTAACCAGGCTGTCCGTTTTAGCTTTTTCTCCTCTCCGAAACTTTCCCTGGCAACGACATACATTAACATCCAGCCGGCCGTCTTTACAAAAGCGTGCTGGCCTAAACTCTTTGCGGTATCAATGCCGAAGAAGCAGGAAATAAAACTGCCCAAAAGCAATGCAAGAAACGCGGCATCAAAGAGATTGTATCGTTCAGGACGAAAGAACTTTCTTCCTTTCGAGATGACTTGCACAAGTAAACCGGCAAGCGCCAGCGCGAAAAAGACCTGCATCGGACTCCAGGCCCAAAAAGCGCAGAATGCAAACCCATAGAGTGAATACTCTGTCGCCTTAAGACTTATCTCTGACACTCTTTGACGCATTTATCTCCTTCTAAAACCCCTGTACCACAGGTACCAGGGGGATATTTTCCTCATAAATGTTCTTATGCTGTCATCTTTCTTTACATAAACCCTTCGCAAGTCAAACGGATCTTCCAAAACATATTTCGTCTCTGCCGATATTGAAACGCCAAACCTGTAACCGGCTGCTCTGAGCGCCTCTTTAACACGGGCATTCCTGTCACCATACGGATAGATTAATGTGTTGACCGGCTGACCTGTCAGTTTTTCAATATCCTGCTTTGAAAAAGTCACTTCTTTTTCAAGTTCGTGCCCTTCCAATGCAGAAAGGAAGCTGTGCGTTTCGGAATGAGAAACAAATGAGAAACAACTCTTCGAGTATTCCCTTACCAGCCCGGCATCAATTATCTTGTAATACTCCTTGCGAGCTTTCTGCCAGTCATCAAAACTGCCGATACAACCGGTAACCAGTCCTACAACCGCCTTTTGTCCGTTCTTTTGCAGCACCGGCATAACATTTTTCAGGGTTTCCGCATAGCCGTCGTCTATAGTAATGATAACCGGCTTTTCCGGCGGCTTGACTTTTTCGTCATAAATATCCGCCAATTGTTTGAAATCGATGGTGGTATAACCTGCAGCAGAAAGCGCCGTTGTTTGCGCCACAAAAACATTCAGGCTCAGGAAAGAATTGTCTTCCGGCAAGACAGCGTCGCCGGCCGCTATATGATGATACATCAGAATAGGGATATCTTTTAAGTGCGCCATTTTAGCCCCTTTGTCTCATAACCACAAAGCTCTAACAACTTAAGCTCGCAAGTAAAGTAATAAAAAGCGGAAAGCGTATGAAAAATAAGACCATGCAGCCCGTCAAGCGCGCCTAACTTCAGGAAATACCATTTAAAGAACCTGCTCGCCGGCCGGAAAAACAAGCCATAAACGCTCGGCTCTAAACCATTCTCCTTTCTGCCCTTTGCGTCTAAATAGGTGTAGTTGTTGAATTTTCTGAGATAGCCGTAGAGGCTCTGATACGAATAATGTTCCAAGCAATTCTCAAGCCGTTTCTCAACCGCCCCGCCTTTAAGGTAAATCCCCTCATGCACCTGTCTCACGTTGAACATGAAGCGCCCTTTTCTCCTGTTAAAAAGGCGAAGGTGATAGTCCGGGTACTGACCTCCGTACTTAAGCCACTTTCCCAGGAAAAAGTTACGGATGGGGATAGCATAGCCTTCACCCGCTAAACGCAGGCTCTTAAGTTCCGCCCTCAAAGCAAAGGAGACTCTTTCATCGGCATCAAGACTGAGTACCCAATCATTCTTTGCCCTGTCAATTCCATAATTCTTTTGGTTAGCAAAGTTATCCCATTTGCGCGTAAACACCTTCTTCGTAAATTTCTTGGCAATCTTCACGGTGTTATCCGTACTGCCGGCATCCACAATTATTATTTCATCGGCGAAAGAAACGGAACGCAGGCAGTCATCAAGATTCCGCTCCTCGTTCTTGGTTATCACTACAACGCTTATTTTTTCCATTTCAGGTATTCCTTGTATACATCCGCCGGCTTTATGATTTCAAGGCATTCACGCCCTTCACAATTCTCTTTCCAGCAGGGCTTGCAAAACCTGTCCTTTGAAACCAGGTAATGCCCCTGTCCTTCTTTGTAAGGATGAAATATTACGGGCTCATCCGGCCCGACAATGGTTATTGTTGCAGTACCGAGTGCCGCAGCCGCGTGCGAAAGGCCGGAATCATTTCCTATGTATAGGGCTGCGACTGAAAGCAGCCCTAAAACTTCCCTCAAGCCCAACAGCGGCAGTAAGACAGGTTCACTTTTTGCCAGCGAAGCCGTGATGGCAGACGAGACCGAGTTTGCGGGGTCTGCCAAGAGCAGCACCTTCACGTTCTTTTCGGATGATATTTTATCAACTAAAAGCGAAAAAGACTTTTCCGGCCAGATCTTATTTCGCTTGCTGGCCGATGGATTAATTATAATGACTTTAGTGTTTTTCCTTGCGCCATATTTTATTAGAAGCGCCCGCGCTTTTTTCTGCTCGTCAGCAGAAACCGATATTTTAGGCTGTGAAAATTGCGCCTTTAAACCAAATGCCCTGAGACAGTCCAAATCCCTTTCAGCTGCATTCTCGTATTCTTGAGGTTTCTTTACGCGCACCGAAGAAAAGTAATTTCTTCCGTTATGATTGTTCACAGAGAGCAGTTTTGCGCCGGAAAGCCTGGCAAGCAAAGCCGATCTGAAACTTGCCTGTGAAACCAGCGCTATGTCGTATTTATTTCTTCTGAGCTTAAGCAGCGTCCTAAAGAAACCTTCGTAAGCTATTGCAGTTGATATATTCGTATGTCCCGAAAGCAGACTGGCGCTCTCTTTTCTAACTACTGCATCAATTAAAACGCCTTTAAATGACTTCTTGAGCGCCTTAAAAAGCGGAGTCAGAAGTACTGTATCTCCTATACCTCTGAGCTTTACAACAAGAATCCTCCTTATCCTGACTGAAGCGCGTATATCGGGAAAGCTCTTGTGGGTCAGGTAATCGCGTATTGGATTAGCAAGCGTTCCGGTTATGCCTTTTCCTCCCGCAAAAAACAACCTTGCGCTGCCCTTACAGACAAGCTTCCAGGTATCTCCGGTGTTTCTTATAATAGGAATCAGGTAAGCGTCCGGATTATTCCTGCCGGGAACTTTTTTCAATTCCTCAAACAATGTCCGTATTTCGCGTTTTAGCGGAATTGAGACTTCTTCGCCGGAATTCAGCCCCAGAAACCAGCCTGAAATTTTGCGTCCGGAAGTTCCACGGCCTTGCTTTACCACAACAATTTCCGAGGTCCAGCCGGCAACGCTGTTAACCGTCCGCGCCAGGCCTTCTTCATCTCCGTTTTGATTAATTATGGCGGTTATTCCGGTTTTCATTTATATTTTTGCTCCGCGAGCAATTTTTCCGCCGCCGCAACAACTTCAACAACCCCAGTATCAGCGCATTTTCTTCCGCTTAAGATCTCCAACTTGGGATTATCGCCGGGCGCCCACCTGCTGTAATCGCTTTTCCCGTAGATTCCCACAACTGGCGTTCCGGCAGCCATGGCGATATGTACCGGCCCTGTGTCGCCGCAAATAAACAGATTCATTCTTTTATAAATTGCAGCCCAACCTGTGATAGAGGAAGGTTTTAATACAGGCACATTCCCGCCGAGCGAAGAATTAAGCCTGCTCGATAACCCGCTTTCTCCTGGCCCTTCGCTTATCACAAGCTTAGCGCCGTGTTTTTCGCGCAAGATGGAGGCCGCCGACGAAAAAGAGTCCAAAGGCCAGCGTCTTGGTTTTCTCTTGGAGCCCGGATGCAGTCCCACAACCAAATCCTTAATTTCCAGGCCATGCCGCGCGTAAAACTTCCCCGCCTCCGCCGCTTCATCAGCGGAGATAAAAAGTGATGGTTTTGAATATGAAGACTTAAAACCTGCTTTTTCCAAAAGTTCTATATTCCTGCGCGCTTCGTATTTCCCTTGCGGGTCCTTCTCAACCTCAATATTGTAGAAAGCGTCAGTGTATTTATCTTTGAAACCGGCCCGTATAGCGGCCCCTGATTTGTAACATGCAAGAGCGCTTGAAAGATCAAAATCATAGGTTAATACTACAGCCGCGTCATACCCGGAAGAAACCGATTTAGCGTAATCTTTGCTCCCGTATTCTATTACATTGTCTATATACGGGTTGTTCTTTAGAACCCCCCGGCTGTACCTGTTTAGAAGCACAGTCACGCTGGAACCGGGTATATTTTTTTTTATACTCTCAAAGACAGGAGTAGAAAGGAGCATATCTCCAACACGGTCAAGCCTTATAATGAGGAATTTCTTAGCTGCATCCGTAGAGGTTGGCGCGGGTTTGGAATGCGTTCCAACGGCCTTAATGATGAATGCCGCTGTTTTAGCCAGGGCGTGTCTGTATTTAGCCCTGATTATAGAAGTGTGGAACTTCAAGTTTACCTCTTAGCCGAAAAGATGCGAAACCTGCCAAGCCGCGACTTTTGGAGAAGATAACGCAGCAAGCTCCAGAGGGTCTGAAGCCCGTAAACCACGCTATTTTTGAAGCTAATTGAGGAAGAATCCTTCAGGTATTTTGTCGGGCAAGGTATCTCTTTTATCTTCATCCCGTAAAAAACTGTCTGGACTATTACCTCAGTGTCAAAAACAAAGTTCTCGGAGTTATTCATAAATGGTATATTTTCAAGTAAACGCCTGCTATAGGCCCTGTAGCCGGTATGAAATTCCGAGAGCTTTAGTCCCAGAAAAATATTTTCTGTTATTGTCAGAAACCTGTTGCTGATGTATTTGTAGAAAGGCATACCTCCGGAAAGAGCAGTTCCTGAAAGCAGCCTTGAAGCCAGCACAAGATCAGCCTGCCCTTCTGCTATCGGCCTTACTATCTCGGGTATTAGCTTGGGGTCATATTGATAATCGGGATGAAGCATTACCACAATATCAGCATTGTTCTTAAGCGCTTCAGTATAACAAGTCTTCTGGTTGCCGCCATAACCTCTGTTTTCCGGATGCACAAATACTAAAATCCCTAGTTCTCTTGCTTTTTTGACCGTTTCATCATGAGACGCGTCGTCAACGAGTATTATACCGTCAACAGCGTCTTTAGGTATGTCATTATATGTTATTTCAAGTGTTTTTGCCGCGTTATAGGCCGGCATAACAACCACAACTCTTGGTTTCATAAAACAATTTTAGCACAAACAGGTGTTTGAGTAAAGGGGTTATGAGATAAGCTCTGACAGGATTGATCCAAAATGACAATTCTTTTTAAGCTGCCTTGTATAAAATAAAGGCCCCGTTTACCGGGGCCTTAAAAAAACGCCTCAACTATAGGTTGAAGGCAGGCCTTGGCTCTGTAATGCATATTGAGAACCTATGCGTGCCTGCGCCTTCTATATACATAAGCGGCATAGTGAACGAGTAATCAAACCTTGCATCCAATATTTTTGAGGGCAAATAGAAACTGAAACCTAGGCCAACGTTTAGGTAACTGTTATTTCCGTATCCAACACCGCCTCTAAACCCCAGCTCTGAATTGCCTGCGCCGAGTTCCTTTAGCAGGCCTGAATCCAGCCAGTATTCACCGCCGCCTTTAATCTTTGCGTCGTCGCCGTTCAAGTCTCCTTCAAGAGAGACAATAAGGCTCTTGTCTATCTTGTACCTGCCGCCAATCCTTAGGTTCATTGGGACAGGATCGGAACTCCCAACGTTAATATCAGGAACATTTAAGTTTTCAATCGAGGCGCCTACAGCTATTTCCTCTGTAAGTTTCCCGAAGAAAGATGCGTCTAATCCCAAACCCGCGGCGGAAGTCGATGAGAAAAAAGGATTCCCTGCCGCTATAGAGTCAAGGGTGTATGATTTTGAAAGCAGTTTTAGCGCCACTCCAACAGTGTACTGTTTGGTAATTGGATAGGCATAGCCGACCTTCAGCGTGCTTTCCGAATATGCGGACGCCGCAGAAAGGCCTAACCAGCTTACACCTATAACTCCGTTACCGGGGATAGGCACAACAATGGCCGCAAAGCTTTCGCTGAGCCCTTCCATATACCCCGTGTAAGTAGCAGTTGAAGAGATAACCTTTATTTGAATCATACCGGCAGGATTATAATACATGGCGTTTGCGTCATCGGATATGGCAACAAAAGCTTCGCCAAGCCCTGTAGGCCTTGCGCCCTGGCCAGAGTCAAAAAAGGCCGCATGCGCAACAGCCGATACCAGAAGCATTGCCGCTAAGACTAATTTTTTCATAAAAACTCCTCCGTATTAGACTATTTCGCCAGGACTACGGTTCCTTTACCTGCAACCGTGCTGCCCACTTTTATCTGCCAGACATAAACCCCTCCGTCCACAACTTTGCCGGAATTGTTCTTGCCGTCCCAGGTTATTGTACTGCTCAAGGCGCCGGAATTCCAAACTACAGATGTATTCCCGGCATTCAAATTCGCCACAAGCGTGCCGTTAGGTTTATAAATAAGCATTGAGACGTCCTCATTTATTTGGTTGAAAACCGAGAAAGACGCCTTGGAATAGGAAGCTCCTCCGGTTGGTGTAAAAGGATTGTTGGATATTTTTATTCCGGAATGGGGAGCACCGGAAACTTCATCAGCCAAAACTAACGGGGTCTCCGTTAATGTGCTTGCAGATGTATAAACATTTGCCGTAACCGTATAGTAGTAAATCACTCCGTTGGTGACTGAGATGTCCGCAAAATTCTGGGAAACTGTTGTTGTTAACGCAGTCCCGTAAGTTTTTGAAGAAGTTCCCCTGTAAATATTATAGGATGCTACTTCCCCTGTTTTTGCGTCTGAGTTAAACGAGATATCCATACGCCCGTCTCCGGCAGTAGCAACGATTGAATACGGGAGCGGTTTAACAATAAGATTCGTGAAATACACCGTGGCATCTGCAGTAGCAGAACCGGCCAGAAAACCTATCCTGCCCGCGATAGAACCCGTTTCCTGAAAGCTGTAGTCCGCCGAACTCCAGGTAGCGCCGCCGTCAATAGAATGATAGCATGACAGTACCCCGCTTTTTGAAACAACTTTCAGGGAGTAAGTAAAATTTGTTGCCGAGGTAGTGGTTGTAGCGGCAGCAGTTGAGGTCGCGTTTACCAGCGCCGAACCATTATACTTTTTAATTTCAAAACCCCTGGTTTGCGCGTTAAAGTTATAGAGGTAATAACTTGAATCCACCACGCTTTGATTAACAACCAGTCCTGCGTACTGCGCGTTTGCCGACTGCACATTCACATCTACGGTCGCAATAAAATCCCTATAGAATTTATTCAACAAAAGTTGAGGTTTGGCTATATCACAGTTGCCGTTCTGTCTGTAAACTTTTGTGCCGCCGTTGTTGTAGATAGACCAGACACCGCTGTCTTCATTCCATACGCCATTCGTAGTATTGCTGGCGCTAACTACCCTCAGGTCGTCAATTCTGATAGCAGTACAGGTTGCCCCTCCGGTCGGCGTAAAAAACTCCACGCTCCAGGCCGATATTGCCGTCGAATCGACACTAAGCGGCCAAGAAAGCAGGCTTACTTTGAAATAATTCCAAGTATTTGTGGCAAGGCTCGAACCTACCGGAACCGATGTAGAAACTGTAGTATTGTTGCCGCCAATGCTAAAAGTTGAGTCAGAACTGATATTTGCAGTTGCTCTGTTCCATAACGCGCCGAATGAAGGCAGGTAATACCAGAACTGAAGTGAACCCGTTGTCAGCAATGACATGTTAATTGAAGCTATACCGGATCTGATAACCTGAGTAGTCGAATTTGTGCCCCCGGTTTTATCCCACCTAATTGACGTTCCGCCATCCCTGAACTGAACCGCGTCAACAGTGATATTGGAAGTGTCCGTTCCGGCAGCGGAAACTACGGTCGAGGAAGTAGTTACATTGTTGCAAGGATCAATAACCTTATAAAAAGATTCATAACCTGTGAAGTCATCATAATATCCCTGGACAGGGCTGAATACGAAGAGCAAAACAGGAAGCAAGAATAGATATTTTCTCATACAATACCCCCTAACTGTATACCCTTTCGGGTTGATATATTAGTATCTGTTTGCCTATTTTTGTTCACTTTTTGAGGCGTTTTGCGGTCTTCATTATCCTATATTTACCCTGCTAAGTCAACCGGCATTAGCCTCGCCGGCAGCTTTGCGGCCTGGCTGGCATACTGCAATAAATGGCCGGGCGGGTTTTGGCATAAGAGCCTAAAAGGGATCCGCCAAACCTGAGTCTAAAGTATTATATCTCCTGAATGCGCAAGCAGTTCTCTCATGTTGCGAACACAAGCATCCGGTTTAGCTCCTTTGATTTCGTCTTCAGAAGAATACCCTTCCAAGATACCGATAGTTTTTACTCCGTAGGCCTGTGCCGAACTAATATCAGTCCCGGCATCCCCGATCATTACAGCTGATTGCGGTTTTACTCCGCCGTCTATCAGTTCTTTGAACATCCCTAACTTGTCAATCTTTCTTCCTGCGTGCATATCGGGGGTCATTACTTTCGAAAACAGGCCAAAACTCCCAAGTTTCTCGAAGAGGAAACCAAGATTTCTGGTCGGTTTGTTAGTGACCAGACCTAGTTTTTTTTCTTTTGAGGCCAGCAGGTCTATCAGCTCTTTCGCTCCCGGAAAAAACGCTGTCTTCTTGAAATCCTTGACGAGGTACATCTTCATGAACTCTTCTGTCAGGGTTTTTATCTCAGATTCGGTCACGTCCGGGGTCAACACTTTCAACATAGTCGCCAGCGGAGGTCCGATTTTTACTGAGGCGGCATTAACGCCCATGAAACGCGGGATTGTGTTATAGGCCCTCTGCAGGTTATCAATGATATCTCCGGCGCTGTCAACAAGAGTTCCGTCAAAGTCAAAGAAATACCAGGTGAAGTCGAGAAAGCGCATAAATCTCCTTGAGAACGCAAGCACCAAATCACAAGCACCAAGCACCAAATAAACGTCAAAAACCAAACAAAGAAAAGCACTTTTAGTCGTTTTGCAATTTGGTGCTTGGTATTTGGCGCTTATTTATCGCGTTTGCCTTTTATTAGGTAAAAATACCACTTCATGTATTTAGGTATCCATTTAAGCAATTTAAACCGCGATTTGCCTTTTTCCCTGTCGTACCATGTAGTTGGCAGCTCTGTTATTCTGCCGCCGTTTTTGAATACTTTTGCAGTAATCTCAGTTCCAATCTCAAAACCACCTTCACTCTCTACTTTCAATGGCTTTATTACCGAAAGCCTGTAAAGTTTATAACTGTTGGTTGTATCGTGAGTCGGTATTCCTGACAACCAGTGCATTGAAAGGCCTGCCAAGCGTGAAAGGAACTGCTTGACCGGCGGCCCTCCGATAAGTTTCCCTCCCTTCATGTACCGCGAAGGACACACTATGTCATAACCCTTGTTTGCAAGCCCGACCATTTCATCAAGTATAGAATAATCATCAGACATATCAGCCATGGTAATCAGAACAAAATCCGCGGCAGAGGTTCTAAAACCTGTTTTAATGGCGTTGACAACGCCTCTCACGGGGTTCAGAGAGAATTTTATTGGGAGCATAAGTTCCGGCGCAACATTTCGCGCGGCGGGTACGGTAGTGTCCTCAGGAAAATCGAAAACAATATTCACCTGAAACTCCGCGTCTGTTATTTTCCTTGTGTTTCTGTCTATAGCCCTTAGGGTTTCCCCGATATTCTCCGCTTCATTATATACAGGTATCACTATATCAATCTTCATTCGGTCTTCCATCCTCAGTCTTCTGTCTGCCGGCTCCGCCGGATTGCTAATTACTGATTACTAATTGATAATTAAAACTAACGAATTATTGAGCAAACCGTGCTAAATTCCCTGCTGGTCTTTAACCCTCCAACCCTCTACTTTATATTCCCCCAAGCTTAATCTGTTCTTTAATCCACGGGATAATCTCGTCAACCGCTTTCTCAAGACTTGTGTTCGCTTCATAGCCCAGCAGCACTTTTGCTTTAGCGACATCCGGAACCCTTAACTGGACATCGTGAGAAAATGGTTTGTCTGAAACATATCTAAAAGGCTTGTCTTTATTGATCTTCTTCCAAATGAGTTCCGCAAGTTCCAGGACCGTGGTCGACTTCGCAGTTGATATATTGAAGTCCTGATTCAAAGCCTCCGGTTTTTCAACGCAATATCTGATACCTTTCGCGAGGTCGCCGCCGTAAGTATAATGCCTGACCTGTTTTCCGTTGCCAAGCAGGTGTAGAGGGTCCTGTCCCTTCAGGATTTTCTGGCAGATATCGGGAACAACATGGCTGAGCGCAAGAGAAACATTGCCTGATTTTATTTCAACATCCGTAACCGCCCGCTTCTCTCCTATACCAATGCAGTTGAAGGGACGGACAAGCGTGTATGGCAGTTTATACTGTTCAAAAGCGCCTTTTACAAAATACTCGGTGGCAAGCTTCTGGAAACCATAGGTGGAAAAGGGCGGAGGGCATTCAAGCTGGTGGCCTTCAGGGGTCGGATATTTGACCGCGTTCTCGTAAACCATGGAAGAAGACATAACTGTTATCTTTTTAAGTTTCGCGGCTTTATGCGCCCAGATTGCCGCGTCAAAAGCCGCCGCAGTTATCCTTTCATTCTCGGCAATCAGGTCATACGCGAACTCATGAAAATATGAAATTCCGCCTATCATTGCAGCTCCGGCCATGAAATGCTCGCAGTCACCAAGGATGTCTTTCAACAGCTTAACATCTTTGGCATCGCCTTTGACGAACCTATACTTCGGGTTTTTGTCGTAGCTTTTATCTACATCGCCGTACTTGGAAAAATTGTCCAGCCCGACAACTTCCCAGCCGTGATCCAGAAACTCCTGAATCACATATCCGGCAATAAAACCCTTCGCTCCCGTCACTAATATCTTCATTTTCCCATCCTTTTTCTTTTTGGTTTACGTTACGAACGTTATTAACGTTACAAACAGCTTTGATTTTTATATCTTCGTGAACTTAATGTGATTCCACACATCCACCAGCACTTTCTTCCCAAACTTCAGTGTTTTGTACCTTTTATGCGGCGCCCCTATTATCACAATATCGGATCTCCTAATGAGTTCTTCGGCACGCAAAAAACCGGATTCCTTTATGTATTCATCGGAGCAATAGACCTCTTTCGCTTCCACCTCGGCAATTTTTTTGAGCTTATATGAAAGAGATTCTCTCTTGTCGTCGCTTTCGGCTTTAAAAGCCATTCCGAGTATACCCACCTTCATTTTCGATAAATCAAATTTTTTCTTCAGCTGCTCTATCAGGAAATCCGGCAATCCTTCATTAACAAGCATCGCCGAATGCCCAAGGAAAAACCTGTTATTTGTAAAAGCAGAAATCTGCATAGTATCTTTAAAGAGACAGGGCCCGGCGGCAAACCCGGGCTTAGGAAAATTCTTTGTCCGCGGATAATTCTTTGTCATGGCATTGTAAATCTTGAAGAAATCCGCGCCATATTCCTGGGCTATCATAAAAAATTGATTGGCTATTGCAAATTGAACATATCTCCACGAATTAGTGAAAAGCTTTGCCAGCTCCGCTTCAAGCGGCGGAACCTCAATCATTTCTGCAGTCAGAGCGCTGAAAAGCTTTTTTGTTTCAGCGACAGCTTTCTTGTTGAAACCGGAGATTATCTGCGGCAATCCGTATAATTCTTCCATGGCTTTTCCTTCAAGAATTCTCTCCGGGCAGAAAACCACTTCCAGTTTTGGATGCGCTTTTTTAAGGAAAACATTCAATTTGCCGGTTATCCCCGGGAAAAGCGTGCTCCTAAGGATTACAATCTGACCGTTCCTCAGATACGGCATTATCTGCTCAAAAAAGACCTTCATGTCGTGGAATCTCGGATTAAGATGTTCATCAACCGGAGTGCCAATTATAACTACTACGAACTTCGAGGAAATTATTGCCTCAGGCGAATTTGTAGTAAAAAGTTTCTTGCCAATAACTTTACGCAGTATCGGCTCGGCGTTTTCCTCAAGAAACGGCATCTTTCCGGAGTTAATATCCTCAATGGCTTTCTCGTTAATATCATAGATAATAACCCTCTTGCCTTTATTTGCAAAAGCAATGGAAAGAGGCAGCCCCACATGCCCGGCTCCGCCTATCACGCATACATCGTACCGCGCTTTCAACATAATAACTCCTTGTTTTAGATGCTCGGACGCGCAGATGTGCGGATGCGCGGCAATGTTTTCATGTTTTGTCTTACTGCGCATCTGCGCTTCCGCGCGTCTGCGCCTCTAGTACGCTCCTTCTCTCTTCAAAACCACCTTCACCGTCTTTATCAGAATCACAATATCCAACCAGAGCGACCAGTTCTGGATGTACCAGGCATCAAGCACCAGCCTTTCGCTGAAAGATTTCTTGTTGCGGCCTGATACCTGCCAAAGGCCGGAGAGTCCAGGATTAACTTCTGTAATGGTTCCAAAATAATTCCCTATATCTTTCTTTTCTCTTGGCAAATACGGCCTCGGCCCCACCAGGCTCATATCTCCGCAAACTATGTTAAAGATTTGCGGGAGTTCGTCCATGCTGTATTTCCTTATAAACCGTCCGACACCCGTAACTCTCGGGTCTTTCCTCAGTTTAAAATAGGTCTTCCACTCACATGCAAGCTTTTTATTTGATTTGAGCGCGGCACGGAGTATCTCTGCGGCGTTTATATACATACTTCGAAACTTGATGCATTTAAAGTTATGGCCATCCCTGCCGATGCGTTCTTCGACCCAAAAAGCCGGACCGCGCGAATTGATTTTAATTACAAGGGCTATGAGCGCAATAAAAGGAAGCATAAGAATCACGAGCGGTACGCTTATCAAAAGGTCAAAGATCCTTTTGACGAACATGTTGAACCACTTTTTGAGATTATTCCTTACGTTTAGTATCAGAAGCTGGCTCTCAAAATGAAAATCCATATCGCTCTCAAAAAACGGTATCCCGAGCAAATCAGGGATAAAAGACACACGGTGAACTCTTTTCTGCAGGCTGTTTACGAGACCAATCATCTTTTTGGCGTTCATACTGGGTATGGCCACAATAACTTCAAGTTTTGGCGTCAGGAATTTTTCTATTTCGGATATCTTACCGAGAATTTTAACGCCTTTAATGCTCTTGCCTGCCTTACCCGGTCCGTCGTCGAGAAAACCAATAACTTCACAACCCATGCTCTTTTCTGCCAGGTAGGACTCGAGCAGAACCCTGCCTGTCGTTCCGGCGCCTATTATCAGCACTTTTCTTTTATTTAGTCCGGCAGCAAAAAAAAGTCTCTTTGCGTAATATCTCAGCAGCGGAAAAATCCAGACACCATTCAGGAAAGTGAGCACAAGGATGGTCCTTGAAACGGTAGCCGTCATCTTGCCTAAAGAGACAATCGCAAGCACGCTGATTGTTGCAAGTAACGCAGCTTTCCAGGTTATTTTGATCTCTTCCCAGAGCGGCAAGCGTTTCGTGTAAAGATTTTCATACCAGAAAAAGAAAACAAATATTACCGGCAGCCACACGGGATTAAAAACTGCAAGCGGGAGGCGCTCAGGCAGCGCCAAATAGTTTGGGAAAATAAAACATCTTATGTAATAGGATAACTGATAGGAACAGAAGATTCCGAAGACATCGGTTATCAGCAGCAGTAAAAGCCCCATTATTTTTGTTCTTTATCATCGAAATTTATTCTTTCTTTCTCGATGACAAGCGGGCGTTTAAGTACCTGTGTATAGATAGAACCTATATATTCGCCCAGAATCCCGATAAAAAAGAGCTGAACCGAACCGAAGAAGAAAAGCCCGATAATGAGCGGCGCGAAACCAAAAAGGAATTTGTCCCAAAAAACCAGCTTAGCAACGAGATAGACCAGCGATATTATTATGCTGAGCAATGAAAGAATAAACCCGAGCATAGTTGCCAGTCTTAAAGGCAGTTTGGAATGATTTGTTATTCCGAGCATAGCCATGTCGTAAAGCGAATAAAAGTTATTCTTGGTGATTCCTCTCTGCCTCGCCGGCTGGAAATACTCAATTTCCGCCCTCTCAAATCCGATATCGCAGATTAATCCCCGGAAATACGGGTATGGGTCTCCTATTCCCCTCAGCGTCATGATTATTTTCTTATCATAAAGCCCAAACCCGGTGAAATTCTCCGTCAGTTCAACTTCAGAAATTTTATTAATAAAGCGGTAGAAAACTTTCCTCACAAGAAACATTGATTTCTTTTCCGCGCTTTGCTTCTTGACTCCGACGACAATCTTATAACCCTCTTCCCATTTGGCGATAAAATCCTTTATAAGCTCGGGAGGATCCTGAAGGTCGGCAGAAAGAGTCATGGCGGCATCGCCGGTTGCCTGCAGCATAGCGTAATAAGGCGATCTTATGTGCCCGAAGTTACGCGAGTTGACAATAAGTTTCACCCTCTTGTCTAAAGCGGCAATTCCTTTAACTATCTCAACGGTATGGTCTGTAGAGCAGTTATCTATGTAAATATGCTCGTAATCAAACGCCGGGAGCGCGGCAAAGACCTTCTTTATCCGGGAATATATTTCAAACGCATTTTCCTCTTCATTGAAACAGGGAGTGATAATGCTTATTTTTTTCATTCGGCCGACTCCTTCTTCCTGAAGACAAATTTCTTTTGGAGTAAAAACACTACCACAGCAATAGGGACCGAGAGCAGCGCGGCGGCAAAACAATCAATCATTTTCGACGCATCAAAACTAATCAGGAACGGCAACAATTTCCTGACAAGCAACGTAAGCTGATTGTTGACTATATTCGTGTTGACAATCCTGAGAAAACCTACGTTCAGCACATAGGTGAATGCATAAACCGCCAGGAATCTGTAGAACAACGATTTGTCATTGTTCTTAAAAACAAACCTTCCGGTGGTCTTGAAGTTGAAGAGTATTCCCAATATCTGCGAAAGCAAACTCGCGATTGCATAGTGAACCCCAAAATACCTCAGCAAAGCGAAGGTGCCGATTCCAAAAGCAGTATTAATTACCCCTACAAAGGCGAACCTTACAAAAGTACGGTTCTTCTTGTTGAGCTCTTCCCTTATTTTAGAGACAAATCTCGGGTTCTTAGACTTTTTTAGACTTGTCAATTAGATCCTCTTTTGTAAACACTTCAGCCACGGCGACCGGCAGCTGCTTCCCGTAGATTTTCTTCTCTTCAACTTCGCTAATAAACTGCCTGTCTTCCGCTATCAGGCAGGTATCAATATGCTTGCCAAAGTATTTGATGTTCATGCCTCTCGCTATGATATCTTTTAACGGCTCTTCAAATACATTTCCTAGCGAGACATGTATGTATGGGCAAGGCATAACGTCTCCGTACTTCGTTATTGAGACCATGCGCTTGACCGCGATACAGCCCAAGTCCAGACCATATGAAGGCGTAAGGTGGGTGAATACTTTGTATTTTTTCTCCAGCTCGCGCATATGCGCCATATCTTCCTTTGTAACCATTATGTCAGTATTACCGGTCCAGTCTCCCACAGGTTTCGCATAGGTTACAAAAACCGGGACATCTTTCCCTTTCGCGAACTTTAGAAATTCCTCGAACTCATCTGAACGGATCCTCTGTTTTGTAACCACAGTGGCAATAATGAGGCTTAGGCCGGCCTTTTTAGCAGCGTCTATCGCTTTAACTGCTCTTGCGTGTGAACCTTCCTTACGACGAAACTCATCGTGCCCTTTTGCCGAGAGACTGTCCAACGAAAGCTGAATCTTGTCAATACCTATGGCCTTCAGGTGTTTCGCTTTTTCCTCATCCAGGTACCAGCCGTTAGTATCTGAAGTAATATAGAATTTCTGCGGGTCTAAGGCCTTTACAACCTCATCAAGATCAGGGAAAACCAGCGGCTCACCGCCGGTAATGACTATATGAGCGAGCCCCATCTCATCCGCCTGCCGTGAAAGCTCCGCGACATCCTTAATGGTAAAAAACCTGTCAGGGTTCTTGCCGCGCAGTTTAGTTATGCAGCAGTGCTCGCATTTGAAATTGCACCTGTAATCATATTGAAACTGAAGTATCGCTATACTCTCGCCCTTCTTAACTTTTTCGTCATATTTCATTATTTTTTCATAGACGTACGGCTTTTCCTTTTTTAGACTGCCGCGCTTTGCCAGTTCTTCCGGTGTAAGGGTCCCAGCTTGTTCAGACATAATGTAGTCTCCTATGATTAGTCAATTATCTCGAGGCCATAGTCCCTTAAAATGGCCGTTTTTATATTTTTACCGTGTTTTTTCTTTATAATACGCGCGACTTCGTCCGAATAGCTCGCGGCCATGATTATTATAGCATTTACCGGTCGCAGGTCAAGCAAATCAGGCGATACTATCGGAATATGGGTTGCCGTAGTGTATTTCCCCTGCTTGAAGGGAGCAGAATCAACCACATAACATATTTTGCCCTTAAGTTCAGCCAAAGCCATAACTGCCAGAGCCTGATGACTGGCGCCCCAGACAGCAATGGTTCCTTTCTTGTACTTTCCAAGAAAGGCCGAGAGTTCTTTTCTGATATTTTGAAGCGAACCGTAAAAACTTTCAAGAGCCGGCTGTTCTCTTTTTCTGACTACCGCAGATATTATATAATCGTGCCAGATAACCTTTGATTCAAGCACTTCAAATCCGCTTAACTTTAGCGCGATATCCAGAGTATCTTTTGTAAAGTATAGCAGATGATCCTTTATGAACTCCGAGAAAAGCTGTTTTTTGACAATCATGTCAAAATTAGGAACCTCAATCAAACCGATTCCGCCGTCGCGCAGATTATCGCGCATTGACTCAAGACTGCTTTTGGGGTCAGGAAAATGTTCAAGAAAATTCATTATGTAGAAAGCGTCAAAAGGCGAGTGCTTTATTGATTTCGAACCCGTTGACAGATATCCTCTCTCAACTCTCAATCCAAAGCTTCTGCAATATTCAACCGCCGGCCTTGAGTATTCCAGTCCGAAGGCTTTTACTCCCTGCCGTTTCATAATCGAGAGATACTCCCCTCGCCCGCAGCCGAGTTCCAGCACCTTCTTCCCCTTCAGTCTATATTTCTTAACGAAACTGCCGAACTGTTTCTCTCTAAAAGCTCTCATTTCTTCTGAAAAAGCGGCAGCACGTATAACTTCCCGGTAGTAGGGTACCGGCAAAACAGTAAGTTGTGCAAGGCCACAGCCCGGACAGACAAAGACGTCAAGTCTCTCTCCCCTGTCTTTGGAAATAGAACCTGCGTCAGGAAAGTTCTGGGCGCTTTTCGGCATATTCTTAAAACTCAACATGGCCTTTGCGCCTAAAATATGTCCGCATACTCTGCAAATATTCTTCAATTATGCTCCCGGCCGGTCAAATGTATTTTCTGTAGGCCTCGTGGATGTTAATCATATTCTCCGGGCACACCGTATGCCACTTCAGATACCCTCTGCTCGTTTCAGCTAACCCTTTATTCTCAGGTGAAAATTCTTCCAAAAACCTGCACTTAAAAAGGAAAGAAACAAAGTGCCCCCTTGACACATGCTCGCAAAAAAACTGTTCTATTGCCGCCGGGACGGGGTCAAAAACAACCTCTGCCCCAAGTTCTTTTCTCGCGGTTTTAAGTATTCTTTCCTCAAAAGTTTCCTTGTACCTGACAATACCTCCGGGAATGTGCCAACCCTTCCCTGAAAACTCGTCGTCCCTCCAGGAAAGCAGCGTTCTTCCAGCAGCATCCTTCACGAGAAGGTCAACATTTACCATAGGCGTCAGCCTGCTGGCCAGCAAAAACACCTCTTCCGGAAGCCCCTTCCTCGCGTCAGGGACCATCCCGTCAATCGCGGCTATGGCCTCATGAATATTCACTTTATGCCGGATTCCCCGAAGCATGTTTGTTGATTTTTCTTGTACCAGTCAAAGAGGCCTTCTATTGCCTTATCTATGGGCGTGAAAGAGAAATCCTTTATTTCGGAAAGCAGCCTCGAATTGTCTCCGCTGTACTCACCCGAGAAACCGCTCTTTTCAAATACCACCTTAAGGTCTTTGCCGGCAACCTTAAGCACCTTCGCCGCAAGTTCTTTTCTGCTGAAGGCCTTCCCGGAACAGGCGTTATAAACTTTTTCTTTGGGGTCACTTGCAATGAATATTTTCACAAGCCCCGTTATGTCGTCAATACAGGTGTAATCATAAACCGCGTCCTGGTGAATCACAATTTCCCTGCCGGTCAGCGCCTGATAACAAAGGTTTGAGATAAACCTGTACCTCCAGTCCTCGTATTTGCCGAAGACCCCGAAAAGCCGGAGGTTGTAAATATTCTTACCGGAAAGTGCGTGTTTCGTCATTAAATATTTCGAAAAACCGTACTGATCAGATGGGACAAACTTGTCAAAATAACTTTCCGGCATGCGCGGCAGCCAGTTCTCGCGGCCGAACTCCGCGCCGGAACCGAAGAAAATCAGCCTGCCGAAATTGCCGCTCCACCTTGCTATATTGAAAAACATCCTGAGATTGTTATTAAGGACTTTGGCAGGGTCTTTTGTCGAGGTCTTGGGGGCTGCGTCATACGTTGCCGCGTGAATAACCAGGTCGAAACCCCCGGACTTAAGCGTGTCCGCCACTTTTATTGAGTCGAGCAAATCGAGCTCGCCGCTTCCCGGCGAACTGACTTTGTGTTCCGAGGAAAGGGCCTCCGCGAGGTTTCTGGCGATAAAACCTTTTCCTCCGGTTACGAGTATTTTCATCTACGCTTCGTCCGCCGGCGCGATCAGCATGCCGGCAAGGAATTCTTCCCTTTCCAGGAACGGCCAAAGGTCTTCAAGCGGTTTGGATACTATCCTGCCGTCCGGCAGGACTGCCGAAGATACCCTGGGGGCAGTTTCCAGCATCGGCTCAACTTCTACGTCACAGATTACCGGGCCTTTGCTTGCGAGGACTTCCTTTACAGCTTTCTCCAGATTATTTTTAACCGTTATTCTTCTGGTTTTTATTCCATAGGCCGCGGCTATTTTAAGCGTATCAGGAACGGTGAGGCCGCTTGTCGGATCACAGCTTACAAGCCGTCCTTTAAAATGCCGGGTCTGCATCATTCGTATTGAACCGTAGCCGTTGTTGTTGAGGATAAAAAGTTTGTAAGGCAGGCCCAGCCTCTTAATAGTTTCAAGCTCCTGGATGTTATGCTGCAGCCCTCCGTCTCCTACCACGCCTATTGTTCTGCGGCCGCTTGCAACGCAGGCGCCAATCCCGGCCGGCAAGCCAAAACCCATAGAACCGAGTCCCGGGGTATTTAGCACGCGCAGCCCTTTCTTAATCTTTATCGTTTGCATGGTGACTTCCGCGCAGCTGCCGGAGCTGCCGGGGACAAGAATATCCCGCGAGGTAAGCTGTTTAGACAAGGCATCTATGAGGCTATAAGTATTTATGAATTTGCCTGAAGTCTGCAGGCTTGATTTATCCGGGACCGGGTACAACTTTTTGAGGCGGCCGCACCACTCCAGCCATTTCTTTGCGCCTGACGGCTTAGCCCGTTTAAGCAGCAGCTCAATAAAAACCCCGGCGTCGGAATTAACCGCAACATCTTTTTTAAATCCCATTTTGCGTATTTCCGCGGCGTCAATATCGACAATAATCTTCTTCGCTTCTCTCGCAAAGTTTTTGTAATCAAAAGCTACCTGCGGCAAATCCAGCCTCGCGCCGAGGGTGATCAAAAGATCTGAATTCTGTTGAATAAAATTAGCAGCCCGCTGGCCGACAGAGCCGGGGCGTCCGAAATAAAGCGGGTCATTTTCCGGCAGCAGATCGGCGGCGCGCCAGGTTGTCAAAACAGGTATATTGAGCTTGCGAATCAATTTAAGAAACTTTGCTTTCGCGCCTGCCATTCTAATGCCGTTTCCGGCCAGTATAACCGGGCGTTTCGCGGCCTGGAGCAGTTTCACGCATTGAGCTATGTCAGGTTTCTTTGGCGTATTTTTGGCCGGAGTAAAGCCCTTCAGTTTATTTTCATCTATCATGCTCCCCTGAACGTCCAGTGGGATTTCTATCCAGACCGGCCCCTTTCTTCCTTCAGTCGCCAGGTAAAGGGCTTTTTCAAGATGATATCTAATTTCTTCCGGCCGCATAACAGTTGCGGCATATTTGGTTATTGAGCCGACTACGGTGACTACATCAACCTCCTGCACTCCCATCTGCCTGACTCCGCGCCCCTTCAGCAGATCCGCCCGCTTGGCCTGTCCGGAAAAGTAAATTACGGGAGTGGAATCTATCCACGAAGCCGCAACGCCGGTAACAGTATTTGTTCCGCCCGGCCCGGTAGTTACCAGCACGGCTCCCGGTTTCCCAGTATACTGCGCTGAGGCGTCAGCCGCTATGGCCGCGGCCTGCTCGTGCAGCACGGGAATAAATCTTAACTTTTTGTTTGCCCCGAGAGAGTCAACAAGGTGCATGCAACCGCCGCCGGGCAGCATAAAGATTTCTTTGATGCCCTGACCGGCAACGAATTTCATCACATAATCTGATAGTTTTATCATTTTCCCCTCAGGATAACGGCTTATTGAACCAGTCCGACCAAAAAGTCATCTCGGTCTTCCTGTTCTTGTTCGCGAGCACCTTGGGATCTTCATAGAAAGAGTCTTCTTTGTAATGAGTCGTGGAAACCTCTTCAAATATTGCCCCGCCCTTTGAAGTAAAGCTGTGCGGCACTTCTCTTTCCACCACAATAATATCCCCTTTCTTGTATTCCTTTTCCACGCCGCTCATTTCAAGAATCAGATCTCCGTAAAGCACCTGGAAAGTTTCTTCCTTTTTCTTGTGGAAATGGGTCGGATTTTTCTGCCCGGGGAGTGTAATAATTATCGTCTTGCAGTATTCCCAGTTTATGCATCGTATTATCGTAGCGCCTATCTTCTCAAAATTCTCAATACCATAATGGTGAGAGAGTTCAAAATCAAATTTCAACGGCAGCGGAACATGGCTCTTAATAACCATGTCTTTGATCTTGTTTGAGATCTCAAGGAATTTCTCCCTCAGGTTTAGGACAGAAACTTCCGCCGTCATAACCGGCGAGTCCTTTAGCAGATCCTTTTTCAGAGAATACTCCATGTATTTAGAAAAATCATTCGCGAGCAGCTGCCCTTTGATATTGGGGATGGCAAAGAAAACATTCTTTAATGAAAGTTTTTCTCCGCTATTAAGATTTTCTTTGACAAAAACGCCTCTGCGCAAGCCGATGAGATCTTCTTTTTCCTTGTCGGAAATTTTTCTCCTTTCGTTCTTAACGCCGGCCATAAGGAAGGCTTCTTTCGCCGACGCAAGCCACCTGCCGATCTGCTCCGGCATTGAGGAATAATTGTTAATGGAGTACTTATCCGTCTTAAGTCCGATGTGCCTTTCAAATATCTCCGCGCCTTCTCCCACGGCAAGCTTTACCGACTCCATCTCTTCAGGGGGTTCGTGCGTTGAATAACCTATGGTCAGGTTAGGATACCTGGTTTTAAGGAAAGCAATCTGGTTTAGTTCAAAATTCTCTTTAGCAGTTGGATATTCGCCTACACAGTGCATTATTGCAAATTCCTTGTCCCTGTGCTCAAAGAAAGCGACAACCCTGTCTATGTCGTTAACCGAGGCGCCTGCAGTGGAAAGCAATACAGGTTTATTGGTTGCGCCGATCTTCTCCAGGAGCGGCCAATCAGTGAAAGAGCAGCTCGCGACCTTTATAACATCAAACTCGTGTTCCAGTATCAAATCAACAGAACTTTCATCAAAAGGAGTGCAGATAGCCGTGAAGCCGAGCTTAACCATCTCATCTCTAAGCTTCCTTAAGTCGCTTTTAGAAAGACGTGTATCCTCGAACCGTTTCACATATTTAATATCCTGACTGCCTTTGTATTTCGGATGAATAAAGGTGTCGAGATTCCTGTACTGAAGCTTGAAACCGAATTTAAAGTCATATTTTTTGGTTACTTCGTGAAATGCCCTTATGACTTTCAGACCGTGTTCAACATCGCCCATGTGGTTATTGGCCATCTCCAGAATAAACAATTTTTCAAATATTCCCTTTTCCATATCGCCTCCGCGGGTTATGCTACTGCCTCTTTAATTTTTGCTATCATGAACTTGATTTCTGCGATTGAAAGTCCCGGATAAACACCGACCCAGAAGGTCCTGTTCATAACCTCGTCGGTTACTTTAAGATGTCCTGCCACTCTGTAGCCTTTACCCGTTTTTCTCATATCGTCAAAACACGGGTGTTTTAAAAGGTTGCCGGCAAAAAGCATTCTAGTTTGTATACCGTTCTTTTCCAGATGCCTTACTATCGCATCCCGGGATAAACCGCTGCTCTCCTTTACCGTGATAAGAAATCCGAACCAGCTCGGATCAGATTTTGCCGTTGCTTCAGGCAGTATAAGCTTCTGTGTCAGCCCGTCAAGACCTTCTCTCAGCAGTAGCCAGTTTCTCTTCCTTGCAACGATAAAGCCCGGAAGTTTCTTAAGCTGAGCGCAGCCGATAGCGGCCTGAAGGTCTGTTGCTTTTAAATTATAGCCAAAATGAGAGTAAATGTATTTATGATCGTATCCGTGCGGCAGGTCTCCGAGTTTCCAGTTGAACCTGTTCTTGCAGATATTGTCTTTTCCGGAGGGGCACCAGCAGTCCTTGCCCCAATCCCTGAAAGAATCGACCAGCTGTTTCAGCAGAGGGTCATTCGTATAGACTGCGCCGCCTTCTCCCATTGTCATATGGTGCGGCGGGTAGAAACTTGAAGTACCGATATCTCCGAACGTGCCCGTATATTTCCACTTGCCCGCGTGCTGGTATTTAGTGCCGAGCGCATCACAGTTATCCTCTATGAGCCACAATCTGTTCTTCGCGCAGAAATTTTTCACCTTTTCAAGATCAAAAGGATTTCCGAGCGTGTGCGCGAGCATCACCGCTTTTGTCCGGACAGATATCGCCCTGTCAAGCAGCGAACAGTCAATGTCGTAGGTCGGAAGTTTGATATCTATAAAAACTGGAACAGCCCCGAACTGTATGATAGGCGTTACGGTTGTCGGAAATCCGGCGGCAACAGTTATAACCTCATCCTCTTTTTTTATTCTTTTTTCTCCAAGTTTAGGGGAGGTAAGCGCCATAAAGGCAAGCAGGTTGGCGGAAGAGCCTGAGTTAACCAGCGAGCAATACTTCACGCCAAGAAACTTCGAGAAATCCTTCTCAAATTTATCGGAGTATTTACCTGTTGTGAGCCAAAAATCCAATGAAGCGTCAATGAGGTTTTCTATCTCCTTGCCGTCAAAGACCCTGCCTCCGTACGGAATCTTGTTGCCAGGAGAAAAAACCTTCTTTTGCCCGTGCTTAACCGCGTAATGTTTAAGCGCGGCCGAGACAACTTCGGCCCTCAGTTTTTTTTCAAGTTTTGTATTCTCTTTCATTTCAGTTAACTTCTCCTTTTCCTTTTTTGCCAACGGTCTTCCGTCCTCCGGCATCTGTCCTCAGCCCTTAAGCATCCGGCCTTCTAAAACTCTAATCATCCGACTGTCTTCTGTCCTCCGTCTTCATCCCCTGCTCACTGTCCTTAATCATCCAACCCTCTAAACATCTAAACATCCATCTGTCACCGTCTACCGTCCTCATGCTCATACTCCCCAATCTGCCTCAAACACGCCTCTCTCGCGTCATATCCATTCAGAACATTGATATTCCACTCTACAACCTTCTCCAGCGCTGTTTCAATATCCCACTTAGGGTACCAGCCCAATTGCTTTTTTGCTTTATTATTATCAAGCTGCAGGAAGTTTGCTTCATGGGGATGCCTGCCCGGCTGAACCGCGCAGGATTTTTCAGAACCCCAGAAGGAGCAGAATTTTGAAGCCACCCAGCCTACCGGTTTGCAATCCTTTGAATCCGGCCCGATGTTCCAGGCGCCTGAATACTTCGTTCCGTTTGCATAGAGTTTCTCGCAGAGCAACAAATACCCGCTAAGCGGCTCAAGAACATGCTGCCACGGACGCGTAGCCTTGGGATTCCGTATCTTTACCCGTTTCCCGCCCAAAATTGCGTCAACACAATCAGGAATCAGCCGGTCTTCTGCCCAGTCGCCGCCGCCTATAACATTGCCCGCCCTGGCAGTCGCGACAGCAACCTTGTGTTTCTTATACTCGCCCGCATTGAAAAAAGAATTCCTGAAGGAAGCAGTTACTATTTCCGAGCAGGCCTTGCTTGCAGAATAGGGATCGTACCCGCCGAGTTTCTCTCCTTCACGGTAACCTTTATTATGCTTCTCAAGGTTCTCGTAAACCTTGTCCGTGGTTACATTCAGAATAACTCTTACCGTTCCGCAGGCACGAGCCGCTTCAAGCAGGTTTACGGTGCCCTGCACATTAACCTGAAAAGTCTCCGCCGGATCTCTGTAGGATTGCCTTACAAGCGGCTGTGCCGCCAGGTGGATAACGATTTCCGGCCTGAAAGCCTTCATAACGGTTTTCAGCTTTCTTGCGTTCCTTATATCGCCAATGTTATGCTGTACCAGGGGTTTGGCCCGGGCGAGCGTGAAGAGGTTCGGCCTGGTGTCCGGTTTGAGCGCGTATCCGCAAACCCGCGCCCCCATCGAGGTAAGCCAAATGCTAAGCCAGGCTCCTTTGAAACCGGTGTGTCCTGTGAGAAACACTCTCTTGTTTTTCCAAAATGCACGCTGTGATTGACGCGCGGATGTGCGGATGCGCGGATGCGCAGTCGTTTGAGCAATTGAGAGCAAAGACTGATGCTCATCCTTCTTTTTGGCAAACTGTTTATTCATTTCAAAAGCCCCTAAATAGCTTTGTTTTGAGAGCATTGATCCTTTTCCCAAGCACATACATCTTCTCTTTCAATATCTTGTCTTCTTTTAGGTAATCCAATTCTTCACAAACCGCCAGTATCGCATCAACTTCCGATAGTGAAGCATTCGCAATTACCAGAAAACTTCCAAAATCCTTTGCAGTTTTTCTGCTCTTTCCTTCAGCAATATTTAGAGCCACAGAAACGACAGCCCTTCTAAGCTGCTGTTTCAAGACGTACTCTTCGGATTTAGGTAATTGTTCCGAGACCTTGTACACATCTTTTATCAATTTTACGCTTTCCTTCCAAATTTCAAGTTCCTGGTACATATTCATCTTACATCCCCCATTTCATCATGCTTGCTTTTGTTCTTGCGCATCTGCACATCTGCGCCTCCGCGCATCCACCTACCACACCTTCCACGGAGCCTTCCCTCTCACCCACATCTCTTCCAACTGGTTCTTATCGCGAAGCGTGTCCATCGGCTGCCAGAAACCCGGGTGCTTATAGGCAAAGAGTTCCTTGTCAGCGGCAAGTTTTTCCAGAGGTTCTTTCTCCCAGAAGGTCGTATCGGAATCGATATACTTCATTACACCGGGTTCGAGCACGAAGAAACCGCCGTTTATCCTTGATCCGTCGCCTTTTGGCTTTTCAACGAAGGAAACCACTCGGTCTTTATCATCAATCTTAATCGCGCCAAAACGCCCGGAGGGCTGCACGGAAGTCATTGTCGCAAGTTTCTTGTGGCTCTTGTGGTATTTGAGGAGTTCCGGTATATTTACGTCGCCAACTCCGTCGCCGTAGGTAAGCATAAATGTCTCATCGCCAATATACTTACTGACCCTTTTTATGCGGCCTCCGGTCATGGAGTTTAGTCCGGTATCTACCAGGGTTATCTTCCAGGGTTCCGCTTTGGAATGGTGGACCTTTACGCTGTTGTTTTTCAGGTCTATTGTAACATCAGACTGGTGCATGAAGTAGTTCGTGAAATACTCTTTTATCATATAACCCTTGTAGCCAAGACATATGATAAAATCATTAAAACCATAATGAGAATAAATCTTCATAATGTGCCAGAGGATGGGTTTGTCCCCTACCTCAACCATAGGCTTGGGTTTCAACTGCGTTTCTTCTCCGAGCCTGGTACCGTAACCGCCGGCAAGAATGACTACTTTCATTTTACCCCCTATGAAGCCTGTTTTTATATTTTATTAAATAAATGCAATAAAATCAATACTTATAGGCAGTTTTTAAGTCCGGAAAGCGTTTAAAGCGGGAGTTTTGAAAGGAAATCTTTGAGTTTTTGCTTGAAAAAGGCTTTATCGAACATTAAGGAGTGGTTGCGTATGACTTCGGCGTTCCATTTCATGCCTTCAAGCCTGTTTATGGCCGTCAAGACTTCTTCCTCAGTCTGTTCGTTGAAGAAAACACCGGTCGTTCCTTCAATTACCGTGTCAATCGCCCC
>CAIWRR010000017.1 GCA_903915125.1 Candidatus Firestoneibacteriota bacterium
AAGCGTGAGCGGGGTAGGGATAGCGTAGCCCTTTCCGATATATTCATCAAAGACATTTATTCCGCCGGGTTTCTTGCCTGAAATTTTTAGCACGTCAAGCGTTTCGTAAATATCTTTAAACACAATGTCAGATATTTTTGCCTTTTTGAAGAGGACGGAGATTCCGATGATTTCGGAGTCACCGCCGGAAAGGAGTTTCCCGGTTTCAAGCCCCGCCTGCGTGCCGCCTGAACCATTCGCTACTGCAATAGCGGAGAACCGTATTTTGGCGGATTTCATCTGTTCCTGTATCTCAAGGTAGGCCTCCAGATACCCAAGCGCGCCTATCCCGTTCGCGCCGCCGAGGGGAATAACATAAGGCCTGCGCCCTTTTTTTCTGAGCTCCTCGGCAGTTTGCTCCATTATCGCCGGAATAGCATCAAAATCTCTGGTACCTGAAAATATTACTTCCGCGCCAAAGATCCGGTCCAGGAGGAGGTTGCCCTCGTATTCATATTTCCCCGAACCTCCGATGACCAGAACACACTTCAAACCCAGCTTCGCGCAAATACCCGCCGTAATCCTGCAGTGATTTGACTGCGGGCCGCCTGTAGTGATAATAACATCCGCATTTTTAGCCAGGGCATCCGCAAGCAGGTACTCAAGCTTCCTGACTTTGTTACCGCCGAGCGCCTCGCCGATAAGGTCATCCCTTTTCATGTAAATCTTCGGCCCGTCCAGATGCGCGGTGACATTTTTCAAGAATTCAATCCTTGTTGGTTTGTCAAACAACCCGAGCTTCTTTATTTTTCTCATTATTTCTCCGGCTATTTCGCCTTATATATACGCAGAGCTTCTTTCGCCTTCTGCGTGCCAATCTTGTCCAGCGCGTCAACAGCCGCGGAGCGCACCATCAGATCGCTTTCTTTCAGCGCCTCTATCAACGAATCTACCGCCGCATCGCCGATTAGAACCAGCGCATCACGCGCCGCTGTCCTAAGCTTATTGTCGTCTTCTTTTAGGGTCCCCACAAGGAAAGGCGAGGCTTCCCTGGAATCAGGGCCGATCTTTCCCAGGGCAAGGATAGAATAGTATCTAATGTCCTTATCCTTGTCCCGCATGTTCTCGATCAGCAGCGAGATAGACTCCCTGTTGTTCATAGAGATGTCGCCGAGCGCGATTGTCGAAGCCAGGCGCACATTCTTCTCAGGATCGCGCAGCAAAACATTTATCTTTTTTACTCCGTCCGCTATTGTAGGAACCGTCCTTCCGATACGGCCGAGAACCCGCACCAGGCTTTCCCTGACCATAGCGTTTTTATCGTCGAGCTTCGCAACCAGCGCGGAAATAGCGGCAGGACCAATGCGGAAAAGTATTTGTTCAATACTTATCCTGAACTCCGGATCCGGATCGGAAAGCGCGGAAGCTATCAGCAGCACGGTATCCCTTGACTGGTACCCTGATTTTTCGAGGATAGCAGAAGTTTCCTTGCGCACATCCTCCGCCTTATCCTTCAAACAGGGGATTAAACCCGGAACCGCTTCTTTCATCTGCGGGCCGGCATTGCCTATTGCCGATACCGCTGCTTTCCTGACATCGCTTTCCGGGTCATTCAGCATTGAAGATATGTTCCTGACCGTGGCGGCGGAAGGAGAGCCAATGCTTCCGAGGGCCAGAACAGCGTTGGCCCTGATATTCTTATCAGTATTGCTTTCCGCGGCCATAAGAGCGGAAACGGTGAAGTCAGGCTCAACTTGAGCAAGCCGGCTGACTGATGCCTGGGCCGCGTTCCTTGCAAATACGTATTTATCCGAAAACACCCTTATTAGCGCCGTTACTGCCTCGCGGCGGGAGACACCCATGCTTCCCAGCGCCTTCGCGGCAGAAGCCCTTACCTCTCCGTCGCTATCGCCGAGCAATGCGATCAGCCCAGCTGCGGCTTCCGGGGAATCCGGCTCAAGCGCCGGAAGGGCTGCAGCTGCCGCGGACCTTACTGCCGGAGACGAGTCGCCACAATTCTTAGAAACTGCCGAAATAAGCCGCGCATATTTACTGCCGGACCTTCCGAAAGCTTCCGTGAGCAGGACGCGTACCTGGTCATCCTCAAGCCGGTTCATCTTCTCAATAAGTATGTCGGCGGACTTCTCGTCCGCGGAGGCCAGCCTAACCAGAGAATCAACAGCTGAAGCCCTGATAAGCTTGACCTTGTCCGAAAGAAGCCCGACCAGCGCGGCAATGGTCTTCTCATTGCCCTCACCTATCCGGCCTATCACAAAAGCAACTCGGTAACGGATTCCGGAATTATCGCTCTTTAATGCCAGAAGCAAAGCATCGTGGTCAAGCCGGCCAATATTAACAAGAGAATCCCTGGAGGCTGAACCCACATCGCCGTCGTTGTCGCTTAAAGCCAGAATTAGCGGGGCTATGGCTTCCTTGCTTGAAACGGCTGAACCCAGCGCGTACGCGCAGTGGAGCCGCACATATTTTTGCGGGCTGGCAAGCCCTTCTATCAGAGCTGGCACCGCGGCAGCGCCGGATCTTACTACCGCTTCTTCGAGAAAGACGCGTACCGCCGGGTCATTGTCTTTGAAACAAGAGATGACCAACCCGGAGGCCTCTTTTGAATTTTTGCAGACGCAAGCAAGCGCTTCAACCGCTGACTCCTTGTCCTGGAAATCAGGGGTCTTTAGCATGGATATTAGTTCCACAGCCGCGTCAGATTTGCTCATGGCGCTCTCTGCCGCGAGCTGCCTCAAAGCCTCTTCTTTCACCGCGGCTTCTCTTGAGACCGCTCTTTTTCCGAGGGAAGCGCAGCCTGAAAATAGCAGAGCGCACGCAAAAATTACCGGAAGAATTTTTTTTAACACCTTGCCTCCTGTTGAAAATGCGGATCAGCTTAAAGCGGTAATTTAATCTCTTTCCTTTCCTTTGCCGACCTGTAGATGGCCAATATGAGCTCGACAGACTTTCTTGCTTCAACCGCAGGGACCGGGGGCACTTTGCCCGCGGTAAAAGCTTCAATCCAAGCCTTGAACTGGCGGGAATGCGTTCCCTTTTTCATCGCAAGCGGATCAGAAGCGCCGCCGTGCGCTTCTTCTTTGTTGAATTCCGCGGAACGGTCTCCTTCTCCCGCGAATTCAAATTTTTTGAGGGTATCATAGCCTTCCAGTATGGCCGTGCCTTTGTTCCCGTGTATCTCCACCTTTCTCTGTTCTCCGGGATAAACCGAGGTTGTCCCTTCTATTACGCCCAGCGCGCCGTTTCTGAACTTGACGACCGCGGCTGCCGTATCTTCAACCTGTATCGGGTGCAGAAGGGTTTCACAATAGCCGCTCACCGATTCAACATCTCCCATCAGATAGAGCAATAGATCCACGGCATGAACGGCCTGGTTCATCAAGGCTCCGCCGCCGTCCAATTCCCAGGTTGCCCTCCAGCCGGCGCCTTTGTAATACTCTTCCGACCTAAACCATTTATTATAGCAGTCGCCGAGCGTCAGCTTCCCGAACTTCCCGGCTTCAACGGCTTCTTTGATCCTTGCCGCGTTGTCAAAGAACCTGCTCTGCAGTATGCAGGAAAGATGCCTGCCGGTCGTCTTTGAAACAGCAAGCATACGGTCGATCTTTTCCAGCGTAACCTCGAGCGGCTTCTCCGAAATAACATGCTTCCCCAGCTCCATGCAGTCAACCGCCGCCTGCATGTGAAGCCCGGAAGGGATGCAGAGAGTCACAACATCTATGTTTTTTAAGGCCGCCATCTTTTTGTAATCGGCGAAAGCCTCAATATCATTTTCGGCGCCGAGCTTCTTCGCCCGCTCAATTGCGGGGTCGGCTATAGCCACGACCTCACCGCCTGCCTCATTTATGGAATAAATATGAAAAGGAGCGATTCCTCCGGCTCCTATGATTCCAAAACGCACTTTGCTCATTTATTGCCTCCTGTTTAGAACCTTCCCTTTGTAAAAAGTTCAGGATGTGTTTCTATTATATATAAGAACCTGGGCCCGCACCGCCAGTGCTGGGCGAGCATCTTGCCGCCGGCCCATTCGGCACGTTCAAGCGCGATATCATAGGCCTTTAGCGCCGCGTCTATGAAATTCTTATCACCGGTCTCGGCGTATACCCAGGCAGGGGCGTGAACAACCAGCAGGTTTATGCTGAAAAGTTCCGGCCCGTCCTTCCAGAGCGTGCTCAACAGGTACTCGTTTCCCTTTATTATCATTTCTTTCACGTCGGCTTCTTTGGTGAGTTCATAATAATCTATC
>CAIWRR010000018.1 GCA_903915125.1 Candidatus Firestoneibacteriota bacterium
CCCGCGGATTGCGCCGTTGAAGTATTCATTGCCGTCCAGGGACCTGTCGGGGATGCGGATACCCAGTCTATTCCGTTTGTTTCGCTCCTGACAAATAAAGACAGCCCGCCCTTGCCTCCCGCGCCTCCGTCAAAAAGGAGAGATATGTCGCCGGAGACCGCCGTTTCCGGCGAGAGCGAGGCATTGCCTGTGTTTGCAGGGTCTTTGTAGTAAAGTTCCGTGAAGGAAGGATCGCGGAAGGAAGAACCGGCCGAAATTGAAAGTTTTAATCCGCCTGCAAGCTGGGTTTTTGAGGCCGCCGAAGCAGTCATCCTTGTGCCTCTGTCATTTGAGTCGGCTCTTGCGGAAAGAGAGTATTCTCTCCCTGCGTCGTCCTTAAAGCCTGCCTCGGTAAATACCGCGAGATCGGAGACCTGATGGCTGCCTATTGCATTGCTGTCTATCGTTCCCAGCTGGAACTCGATTCCCGCCGAAAGCGGAAGGTTTTTGAAGGAAAAATTGACTTCCGTGTCCAGGTTGCATGAAATATGATGTGAAGAGAAGTATGCCGGCCGTGTCTGATCCAGAATAAAAGCATCGTCATGTCTTCTGACGGAGGCCTTTCCTGATATATCCGCGAAATCAGCCGGAAATATGACACCCTTGAACCCGGCGAAATACGCGGTAGTTCGCTCACGCGAGGGAAGGTTGAGCCCCGGAGTATAAAAATCATAGGCGCCGAATTGTTTATCTGTAACTCCGAGGACAAGCTCGCTCCAGCCAAGCGTCAATGAGGAACAGAAAGAACTTATGTTGTAGTCTGTATCCGGGCGGAAGCCGTCCGAGCGGCAGTTGCCTGCAGAAACAGAAAACGAACCGCCCGGCAGAGGGTTGCCGTAGGATGCGGAGAAGTTAAGAGTGTTAAACGAAGAATAATCGGCAGAAAGTCCAAGTTCCTCCGAGACCGGGTGTTTTAGTATAGCGTTTACGGTGCCGCCGAAGGCTCCAGAGCCGTATATAGAGGAGCCTTGACCGGGCGTGACGACCGCGGCACTGAGTCCAGAGGACGGCGCCGGAATGTCCATGTTATGGTGGGCGGTCTGAGGGTCCGTGACTTTAAATCCGTCAAGAAGCACAAGAACTTGCTGGTAGTTCGCGCCCCGGATGCTTATATCGGAAGTTACTCCGCCGGGGCCCCTTGACATCAGGTCAACGCTTCCGGTGTTGTTGAATAATTCCTGCGGCGCCGCTGAAGGTCCGGCCTCCGTATTTATGAAAGCAGGGCGCGCGTTCTCAGGTTTATTAAGCCTGGAGCCGGTGATTTGCGCAGGCAAAAGTTCGTAAACGGCGGGCGCGGAAAAAAGCGGCGCGCCGGAGAGGAGCAATAACGCGGTAATCAATGAGAGCCTGGTATTGTTAACCAAATGTGTCATAATGGATAACAATACCATATCGAGAGCGGCAATTCAACAGGGCAACAAAAAGGGGCGGCAGGTTTCCCCGCCGCCCCCGGAAAGGCTTAATTTAGAAAGCTTTAAACAGATAGGTAACCGTCAGGTAGAAGTTATGCGCTGAAAGTTTAGGCGATCCGTTTGCCGCATTTCCTACTCCGGCCGAAGCAAGGTAAGTGGTTGAGTAGATGTACTGCGGCGTTATTGACAGCTCCGGCGATATCTTATAGGTGAACCCCGCAATAATCCTGTTCTCGTCTATGCCTGACGGGGAGAAACCGGGGCCGTAGACTCCGGCGCAATTCGCGTCGGTAAGAAGTCCGACAAAAAGCTCGTCTCCGGCGAAGACCGTTAAGGAAGCATCAAGGGAATAGTTTACGAGCACCATTTCGCGAAGCAATGTTGACCATCCGAAACCGCCGTTGCTTGAAGAACCGTTAATGCTCGCGAAGAAGGTGTTGTGGAATATAGACCTGCTCGAAAGCATAAGCGCCGGAGCTAATTTATATTCAACGATAGGAAGTATCTCAAGGTTGTGGCTGAAAGGATAGGCGCCGCTGGACTTTGTCGGGAATCCCATGTAGTAGTACCATATCGGAAGTTTGATTTTTAGCGAATCCGACAGTTTGAAAGTCCAGGTCGGGCCGACGAAGAGTTCTTCAAAATATGTGTCGGCAGTTGAGGCGGTGTTATTGGCGAATTCCCACCTGTGCCCCGGCATTACGGTGAAAGCAAGGTCGGGAGAGCACAACACCGTAAAGTTCAGATTCTCCCACATCCTTCCGGCTATAGGTTCTGCCGATGCCGCCGTGAAGACGGCGCACAAAAGAGCGATTACAACCACTATCTTTTTCATGCTTTCCTCCTTTGGTATGATTACGCAGATTGGTTCAATCGCTTTAATCCGCGCAATCTCGTTCTGTAATCCGCATAATCATTTTATGCTTTTTCGATACCGTTAAAACATTTTTGTAAATGTTCCTTATCCATCGGTGAGGTTAATGCCGAGACCAGCAAAGATACAATAATGGACACAGGAAGCGCCGCGATGAGCGGGTCCAGGTTTGATATCCAGGACTTTGGGTCAAGCAGTGAAGTTTTTCCCGTAAGAGCAAGGCATATTCCGAGAGGCGCTGCTTCAGCCGAATGGACAAAAGCCATCCAAAGCAGGCTGACGGCCACTCCTGCGACAAATCCCCATTTTGCCGCGGCTTTTGTGAACCGCTTCGAGTAAAGGGCGCCGACATACATGGGAATGATCGCACAAGCGCAGAGCCCGAAGAAAATCGCCGTGCCTTTCGCTATTATCGCCGAGCCTGTTTCAAAGAATCTCGGCAAATAGATTGCGACTCCGAGGCTGAGAATGATTGTAAAGAGCGTGCCCATCCTGTTTACCAGCACAGTATTTTTGCTCTTTATGTTCAGCCCTTTCTCATAGACATCCCTCGCGAGCGCGGTTCCCATAGTATGAAACTGCGAGGAGAGAGTGGACATTGCCGCCGCAAGCAGGGTGATTAGGAATATGGGAATGAACCACTTTGGCATCGCCTCATTGATAAAGAGCGGAATGATTGCGTCCGTCAGCGCTCCTGAAGATTTTGGTTTAGCCGGCACGGGTGCCGCCGCGCCGGTTTTAGGCGCCGGGGCTGCCGGTTGAGCTGCCGCCGCCGCTGGTTTCACAGGTTCTTTAACCGCCTCAGCCGCTTTTGCTGGAGCAGGATTGAGCAGCGCCGCTGCTGCGTCCGCTTCGCGCTTCTTCGTCAATTCAACTGACACAACCGGTTTATAAACCTTGCCTTCTTTCTCCGCCTGGGCCATCTTTACCGCTTCGATGGCCACTGTCTGGTATTTCGGGTTGTTCCAGAAATAAACATTGGAGAGCGCGCCGACCGTGAAAGCAACCCCGGTCATAAACAGAATAAAGACGCCGCCGACAAGCACAGCCCTGTTTATTTCTTTATTGCTCTTGACCGTCATGAACCGCACAATCAACTGCGGCTGCGCGAGAACGCCGATCCCGACTCCCATTACAATTGTCGTAACCAATTGCATCCACATCGCGGAACCGAAGGCCGGCATTGAGGTCCAGCCCATATGCCCGCCTTTTCCGAAGAGTATCTTTGCTTCGGGCGCGAGTTTTGAAAGAGCGGTATGGCCGGCCATCACGCCTCCTACGGAAGTGTAGGCGTATATTAGAAGAAGAGCCATGCCGATGAACATCAACACGCCCTGGAAAGCGTCGGTGTACATAACGCCTTTGAGC
>CAIWRR010000019.1 GCA_903915125.1 Candidatus Firestoneibacteriota bacterium
CTGCGACCTTGTATGTTTTGAAAAGAAGACCGGCAAAATGCTCTGGGTAAAGAGCGCGGGCTTTTACGACGCGGCGACTGCCGATGACCGGTCAAAATTTCCTGAGGTTTTTAAAAGCCTTGATATGCTCGCGAAACTCCGCGAGAAGATGAACAACGAACTTCCCTCGCTCTCGGAGCCTGGCGAGGTCTGGAAAGAGGGGCAGGACAAGTCAAAGAATATTTTGGATAAGATGGACAGCCTGCTCACCGCCGCTGATTCGGAGAGGTTTAAAATATTCGAAAGGATTGACGCCACCACAACGCCCGCGACCGACGGAAAGTATGTTTATGTCCTGCACAATACAACGGGAATACTCGCCTGTTACGACCTTGACGGCAACAGGAAATGGCTTACCTTTATCTGCGACCCGGCCGTCAAATTCCAGCACCACGGCTACACCTCAAGCCCTCTCCTCGTAGACGGCAAGGTCATAGTATTTTTCAAGGGTTACCGCGCTTTTGACGCGGCCACCGGAAAGCAGTTGTGGAGCAGGAACGGAGCCGAGCCCCAGGGCCTCCGTTACGGCTCGCCGGCGGCGGTGAGCGGCAGGAAGGATATCTTTGTGGGCTGCACCGGCGCGGTTTTTAAAACTTCCGATTGTTCATTGTACAGCAAACAGAATATTACGGTAAGTGAATCCTGGGGAGGGGGCGTCTTCTCGGATGACTATGTGGCTTTTCTGCACGCAAGAGGCTACACGGAGAATGGCTTCAAGCCCTTGGGCTGGTATAAACTTCCTTCCGCGCCTTCGGCTTCACCCATTACGGCAGTCTGTCCCGACAAGCCCGGACAGGATATGCTTAAACCTGAGTGGAGCGGGAACGGGCAGCCCATCTACAACACATTCGCGACGACGCCTTTGATCTACGGCGGTTTGATATATATAGGAAGCGAGGGCGGCGGTTATTCAGGCAGAGGAACTGAGACTCCCTTCATTTTTGCCTACGGCCTTGAAAAGGGCGAGCTCGTTTACAGTCTTCCCGCGGATTTTTTTGTCCAGAAGTACTATTCCCCTTACAGCGTCTACTCCCTGCAGACTCCGTTTTCAATGGCGGGAGGCAATATCTTCGTGCTCGGCCCGCTAAACGAAATTATTATTCTCGCGCCCGGGAACGAAAAGAAGGAGCTGGCCCGGAATAAGATAGAAATGAAATCGCTAAGTATCGGCGACAAGTATAAGGAGTGGTGCGTCGCTCCGCCTGTTTTTGAAGGCAATAAAATATATCTCCGCTCCGAATCGCACGTTTACTGTATCGGCAAAGATTAAGCTATTTTGATTTTACTTTATAAACTTTATGAACATTATTAACTTTATAAACTTTAATATAAATTCTCCCCGCGCCAATCTCCGGCCCGGTTATTTTCTTTGTGCCAAAGATTACGCCGACCTTCAAGTCGAGCATTTTACTTGCTTTACATTAAAAAACAAGATACAGCGAAGTTGTAGTTTTACGTTACAAACGTTATGAACGTTATTCTGCTATGCCGGACGTAGTCCGGCATGAACAAATACTTCCTTACAGAACAAGACGCACGAAGTGCGGCTTAGAAACCTTACAAACTTTATGCGCTTGTGCCAAAGAACACCCCGCCATTCATGGCGATACGGGATGTCCGCCAAAGGCGGATCCGCCTCCGGCGGAAATTTGGCACGAATAATTTTTACACTACAGCAGAGACACACCGGACTTTAGGCCGGGGAGGCTCATGAACCTTATAAACCTTATAAACTTTTATAACATACGTCCCCGCGCCAAATTAGGGCCGTTTTTTTGTATCCTCGCGACTATTATTATTTATGTGCCCTTATATTCCATGCCCCCACTGCCCGGCCTCAAACCTTCAATAATTCCCGTTGAGCGTGTTCACCAAAACGCCGAAGCGCAGCGTTTATTTATGCTGGGCGCTCCCGCGGCGGCTATCAGAAAAGCCATTGCTCCTACAGGCAGCATCAAAGTTGCCATTATTTTTGTCAGGTTCACAAGCCATGCTTTTTCGGCAGGAGAGATATCGAATTATACCGCGCCGGGCACCGGCTACCTTCAGAAGTTTGCAGATTATTACGCCGAGTGCTCGTCTTCTTTGCTCTCCATAAACTGCTCAGCTTTTGACAACGGCGGCTCGGGCTATACCGTGCCTGACCAGTTAAACAGCGATACCGCCGCGACTACGGGAGCGCTTGCGTCCTCCGCCTGCGCGGCGGCGGGCGTGACAAAAGCTTCCGGCCCCTATGACGCTGTCATTATTGTTCACGCGGGGCAGGGCGCCGAGTCAGCGGGGACCGGAACCTCCAACGCGTCCATCTGGTCAGCGTTTAGTGACGGCTGGACGGGTTCCTCCGGTTTCACGGAAGGCGTGAATATTCCCTCCAACGAGGGAAATCCCTCCTCGGCTGTTCCCTTTGGGACGCTCTGCCACGAGTTCGGCCATCAACTCGGACTTCCGGATGTTTATAATACCGCAACAGGAAATTCCGCGGTCGGTGAATGGGAACTTATGGACGACGGAGGCTGGGCCGGCAGCCCCCAGGGAAGCAGCCCCGTCCATCAATCTGCCTGGTGCAAAATCCTGCTGGGCTGGATAACGCCGGTCACCGTTTCAAGCGCCTCAACGCTTACCATAGACAATTTTGAAGCGGCCTCGTCCTCGCGGGTTTATAAATTCCCGATAGGCGGCAAAACGACGGAATATTATCTTACTCAGTACAGCAGGCAAACGGGGCAGGATCTCGCGCTTCCCGGTCAGGGCGTTCTCATCTGGCATATTGACGATACGATAGGTACATTCGCGGCAAACGACATAGATGTAAACCCGAATCACCCAAGAATCCGCCTTGAAGAGGGGGATGATTCGGCGGTGACCTCCACCGGAGTGAGCACGGGAACGACCTCCGTCTCTCACAATTTCGGGGATTCGGGAGATCCGTTTAACTCGGTTTCCCAGATTTTTCAATCAAAGCAGAATTATTCCTACGCCGGCGTTTCCAGCGGCATTACAATGCAGAATTTCACGGGCGCCGGAAGCAGTTCAATGATTTTCCAGGCGAATGCGGGACAGGCCTCGCCGGGCGGCAACGCCCTATTAAGCGCGTCCTCGTATCCTAACCCGGCGAAGGTCGCGTCAAAAACAAACATAAGGTTCTTCTTTTCGTCCGCCTACGACAGCGGGACCGCGAGTTTAACTTTTTATACCGCCGCAGGAGAGCTTGCAGCGCGCGTTCCGGCTCCCTCTGACGCGCTGGTTCTTTCCCCCGGCCCGGGCTGGTACGCCGATTTTGTCTGGGACCTGAAGAACAGCGGCGGAGAGCCGGCGGCTAACGGCGTTTATTTCTATGTATTCTCGGCCCAGTGGAACGGGCAGAAGGTTGCCAGGAAAGGGAAGATTGCTGTGATAAAATAGAGGGTTGGAAGGTTAGAGGGTTGGAGGGTTTGATGGTTTGATGGTTGGATGGTTTGACGCTGGATAGCAGAGGACAGTGGACGGAAGACGGAAGCCTGAAAGCAGAATGACGCGCAGAAGGGCAGATGCGCGGATGCGCAAGAGCAGCATCCGGCGATCCGATGCACAACGGCTTTAATAACTTTGCTTAAGCCTA
>CAIWRR010000020.1 GCA_903915125.1 Candidatus Firestoneibacteriota bacterium
ACAAGACGCACGAAGTGCGGCTTATACTGCTATGCCAGACGGAGTCTGGCATGAAAGATATCTATCCTTACAGAACAAGACGCACGAAGTGCGGCTTATACTGCTATGCCAGACGGAGTCTGGCATGAAAGATATCTATCCTTACAGAACAAGACGCACGAAGTGCGGCTTATAACAATACCAGTTTTGGTAAGGCCTGGCGGCCGGGAGGGTTTAATGCCGGAAATTAGTTATAATAATAAATTCTTTTTTATTGGCGGCAAGAAAGTGCGTATCGCGGCCGGAGCGATGCACTATTTCAGGATTCCGCGGGAGTTATGGAGGGACCGCATTGAAAAAGCCAAACTTGCCGGCCTCAATACCATTGAGACCTACTTTGCCTGGAACGCGCATGAATATGAAGAGGGCAGTTTCGATTTCTCCGGCATGCTCGACATTGACGCGTTCTTTTCGGAGTGCGAGCGGGCGGGAATGTATATTATCGCCCGGCCCGGCCCCTTTATCTGCGCGGAATGGGACAACGGAGGCTTTCCGGCGTGGCTCAATGTAAAGCCCGGAATTAAACTCAGGTCCTACAACAAGCCTTATCTTTCAGCCGTAGGAAAATTCTTTGACAGGTGCATACCGGTAATTGAGAAGCACCAGTACGGCAAGGGCGGGAATGTGATAATGGTCCAGATAGAGAACGAGTATCTTTTCCCGAAGCGCGCCGGCGGGAAAAAGTATATGGAATACCTCAGGGATGATATGCGGGCGCGCGGCATTACTGTGCCGCTTAGTTCCTGCGACCATATGGCCCAACCGGTGAAAGGAGTGCTTCAAACCCACAACAACAGCGGGGGTTTTCTCAGGACCGCCAAAGCCTACCGTAAAGCTTATCCCAAAGCGCCATTTCTTGTGTCTGAATATTGGACCGGTTGGTTCGACTCCTGGGGAAAGGCGCACAACACGAGGGATACCAAAACCATGGCCCGCAGGTTAAGGGAGATTGCCGGGGTTGGCGGAATGTATATTCAATACATGTTTCACGGAGGGACCAATTTCGGATTCTGGGGCGGGCGCACGGTGGGCAATGATCGCGTATTTATGACGGCATCGTACGATTACGACGCGCCCCTGTCGGAAACCGGACAACTAACCGCGAAGTTCGTTGAATTCAGCAGGATAAACTACGCAATGCAGGGGCTTAAGGTTCCGAAAATATCGCGGTCCATGCCGCCGCGCCGCCTGCCTGCCCTGCCAAAACTCTCGGGCTGGAAAGCGGCAAACCCGGTTGTAAGCGGCTGGCGCAGGCTTTCAAAGTTTGAACCTTTTGAAAAACTCGGAAGATACACGGGGTACGGGCTTTACAGGGCGCGCTTTTGCTCAAAAGAAGCCAAAGAGGCGGCGCTCTATTTCACAAAGTACGGTGACCGGATTAAGGTCTTTGCGAACGGAGAGTACAGGGGAACCTTCGGCCGGGGCGCGGATAAAGATCCGATACGCGTGAACTTTAAAAAGGGGGACAATGAATTGATCTTCCTTGTTGATAATATGGGGAGATTCAACTATTCCCTGAGCGTGGGAGAATTAAAGGGCATATTTGGGCCGGTTTTTACCGAAGCGAAAGCGATAAATCCCGTATGGACTGTCAAGGCAGCGGAAAGTTTTAGGTTCGCGCCTGACAGGGCGCGGGACCGCGAGGTTTACGGGTGCGGCGGCGAGCTCCTTAAAGTCTGGCCGAACGAACCGCCTTCAAAAAGGAAATTCCTGAAGGCCGAGGCTTCATTTTCAGGCGTGAAGGGTAAGAGATATTTCACCAGGTTCATGGTAAAGGATTACGAGAACAAAAGCCTTTTTCTGAACGGTAAACAGTTTTACTATGGAAGGAATTCGCACATTAACGGCGGAATTGTTGAGCTTGAGGTGACAAAGTATGTCAGGGAAGGGAAAAATCTTGCCGAGGTTTATCATGAAGGCAGCGATGCGGATTTTCTGAAATCCTGCAGTTTTGCCGAGTGTTCCGGGGAACTTTCGGGGGAAATCTCTTTTGCCGCTTTCGAACCTCTCGCGAAAGGCAGGCGTATTTCTTTGAAGCCGCTGCGCATCTGGAAGTCCGTGTTCGAACTTGATTGGCCCGCGTTTCCCATAAGGCTCCGTATGGACGGAATGGGAAAGGGGCAGATCTATCTTAACGGCATCAACCTGGGGCGGTACTGGCAGCCTAAACCGCAAAGGGATTATTATCTGCCGGAGCCGTGGCTTAAGGGGAAAAATGAAATTATGATCTTGGAGGAAGAAGGCAATTCTCCCGGGGAGGTTCGTCTTGTATATGATTCATCCGAAGCTTTTGTTGGATAAGACACCGGCTTTCTCGGCTCTTGCCGAGGAATATCCTGACTATTTCTCCCTTAAAAAAGGGGCAAAGGTCGAGTTTCTGAAATGGGATGAGCCGGGTTTTGCCGTACTCTCCGTTGCCGGAGGTTATATCGTTAATTACCGGGACCTGTCCGATATTTACCGCGCTATGCTTGAGATACTCAAAACGGGGAATAAGACGGTGAGTATACGGCGGGAGTATCCCTATGAGTTTCGGGCATTGATGATAGATTCATCAAGAAACGGGGTAATAAAAGAGGAGTATCTCAGGAAAATCCTGATTAAACTTTCGCTGTTGGGCTACAACCATGCCTGCCTTTACACGGAAGATACTTTTGAAGTTGAGGGTGAGCCGGAATGGGGCTTTGGCAGGGGGAGGTACTCCAAAGCCGAGCTAAAGAAGATAGTGGCATTCGCGGAACAATTCGGAATCACTATGTTCCCCTGCATCCAGACGTTAGGCCACCTCCAGCATATACTTAAGTTTCCAAAGTACAGGAAGCTGCAGGATACGGACATGGTTTTAAACGTGTATAATCCGGACGCGTATAAGCTGATCGAGAAGGTAATAGCTAATGCGGTTGAACCGTATAAAACAGACCTTATACATATAGGGATGGACGAAACCTGGGGGCTTGGCAGGGGCAAAGCTTTTAAGGCAAATAAAAAAATAGATCCCCGCGGAATTTATCTTTCGCATGTCGCGGCAGTGGCGAAAATATGCGCAAAGAAGAAACTCAAGCCCATTATGTGGGGAGATATTGTTATCGGCATGACGCATGAGGCGGCGTTAAATAACGCTCAAAGAAGAAAACTCCCGAAGAATGTCGAGATGAATTTCTGGAATTATTATCATTACGACAAGAATTATTATTATAAAACCATAAGAGAATACAGGGCAATGGGCTTTGAACCCATGCTTTCCCCGGGCGCCTGGAACTGGAACAGGTTCTGGCCTTGTTACGGGATACTCAGGGAGACGATGCCGCTTTTTATGAATGCCGGCAGGGAACTCGGCGTTAAGCGGGCAATGATGACTATGTGGGGTGATGACGGGCAGGAATGCCCCTGGGACGCGAATCTTCCGGGCCTATCATTGTTTGCCGAGTATATGTGCCTGGCGGAACCGTCCGAGGCGGAGGCAAAAAGTTCGGTTGAACTCCTCGGGCAAAGCCCTTTTGAGGACTTCGTTGCTCCTTCGGAAATGGACTACACAGGGCGGGAGAGTATGCTTGCCTGCAGTGCCATGGCAAAAATGTATCTTTACGAAGATCCAATCTTCGGGTTGTTCTCCCTTCATAACGGAAAGCGCAGGCTCAAGGCAAAGTATGAAAGGGCGTTCAAATCAGCGGGCAAGGCTTATTCAAGGGCGGGGGCGAGGAACAGAGAGCTGTTTAAATTTGCGAAGTGCCTTGCAGACGTCCTGAGATATAAGGCTGACTTGAGGAACGAAGCCAGGGAGCAATATCTGAACGGGAATAAGCCGGGTTTGAAAAGGTTGGCCGCGGCTATTCCCGGGATTATTTCAAAAGTTAACGCTCTCTGGAAAGCGCACAGGACGATATGGCTCCTTGAACGAAAGACTTTCGGTTTGGAGACGATGGACTTGAGATACGGCGGTATCATTGCAAGGCTAAAGATTATGAAAGAGACATTAAATTCCTATGTTTCGGGGAAATGCGCGAGTATTCCGGAATTTGACGCGAAGGATGTTATGATCTATGGCAAATTCCCGCGGGTCGTTGGATTGCTGTCACAGAACGTGCAGTCTTTGAACATACCGCACAGATAGGCATTCATCTCCCGTTAAAGTGTGTAAGAAATTTCGGCGGGCATGTAAAATAATTATACAGTAAAAAATACGGAATTCGGAGCCATTTATGTATTGCAGAAAATGCGGCAGGCTTAATGACGATAATTTCTATGAATGCCTGGGCTGCGGAGAGGTGCTTCCGCGCGCCGCCAGGGAAGAGGATAAGCCCGGGGTTGCGGGCGCTAATATCCCCGATTACACTTCTTTTGCCGTAATAGTCGGCGTGACGTCACTATTTTTCTGCTGCTTCTTCAGCTTTGTCGGGGCTCCCTTTGCCCTAATAGCCTACGGTTATGCCGCGAAAGCCAAAAAGCTTGCGCTTGCCGGCGACACGGAAGGCGCCCTGAAAGCTTCAAGAACCGCCCTTGTTCTCTGCCTTGTTGCCGTTGCGCTGATGCTGCTCGCGCCGCTGATTATTCTTTTGACAAGTTTCGGGGCTATTCAGGAACTTTCACAGAGCCTCAGCCGCAGGCATTTAGGGATATAGGTTTCACCCTGCAGGTTGCTATTGCCCGCTATATTTGTTATATTCGCTGAATGAACGCCATTACTCTTCTTATAACCGCGCTCCTTGTTTTTGCCCTTGCCTACAGGTTTTACGGCGTGTTTATTGCCGCGAAAGTCCTGGCCTTTAACGATAACAACGAAACGCCGGCGCACAGGCTAACGGACGGGCGCGATTACCACCCGACAAATAAATGGGTGCTCTTCGGCCACCATTTTGCCGCCATTTCCGGCGCGGGCCCTCTGGTAGGCCCGGTCCTTGCCGCGCAGTTTGGATACCTTCCCGGTTTTCTCTGGATACTCGTCGGCGCCGTCCTTGCGGGTTCCGTGCATGACATGGTCATACTCTTCGCTTCGGTAAGGCATAAAGGACTCTCGCTTTCGAATATCGCCAAAGAGCAGATAGGAACTCCCGCGGGCATTGCCACGGCTTTTGCCGTGCTCTTCATCATCATAACGGCCCTCGCGGGGTTGGCGGTTGTGGTTGTCAACGCGCTCGCGGAGAGCCCCTGGGCGGTTTTTACGATACTGGTTACCATACCGGCCGCGCTTTTCACGGCTCTCTGGATGTATAAGATCCGCCCGGGCAGAATAGTCGAAGCTTCTCTTATAGGCATATCCATTGTTGTTCTCGGAGTGGTGCTTGGCGAGCCGATCTCCCGTTCAGGCCTTGGCGAGTATTTGAGATTTTCCAAGAACACCCTTTCACTTTCACTGCCCGTTTACGGGTTCCTTGCTTCGGTGCTGCCTGTCTGGCTGCTTCTTTGCCCGAGGGATTATCTAAGTTCCTATATGAAACTCGGAACCATAGTTTTGCTTGCCGCCGGAATACTTATTGTAAATCCCGTCATTAAGATGCCCGCGCTCATGCCTTTTATTCACGGAGGGGGGCCCATAATTCCGGGAAAAGTCTGGCCTTATGTCTGTATAACCATCGCCTGCGGCGCCATAAGCGGGTTCCACAGCCTGATAGGTTCCGGAACGACTCCTAAAATGATAAACCGCGAATCGGATATATTGCCAATAGGTTACGGAGCGATGCTTGCCGAAGGATTGGTTTCCGTGATGGCGCTTATCGCGGCGACCTGCCTGGTCCCGGGGGATTACTTCGCGATTAACCTGAAACCGGAGGTCTTTCAGAAGCTGGGTTACTCTGTATCACAGCTAAACGGCATTCAGGCAATGGTGGGAGAACAGCTGGCCGGACGTTCCGGCGGAGCCGTATCGCTTGCGGCGGGCATGGCCCTTATTCTTTCTTCCATACCCGGCATGAAAACCCTGATGGGCTACTGGTATCACTTTGCCATTATGTTCGAGGCGCTTTTCATCCTTACCACGGTTGACACGGGGACCCGCGTGGCCAGATACATTCTGCAGGAAATGCTGAAACCCTTATTCCCTAAGTTCGGGAAGAGCTCCTGGATGCCGGGTGTTCTGGTTACAAGCCTGCTGATAAGCCTTGCCTGGGGTTACCTTGTTTACAATAACGATATCTCCTCCATCTGGCCGATGTTCGGGGTGGCAAACCAGCTGCTTGCCTCGGCCGCGCTCTTCATCGGCACAGTCTTCATTCTGAACCAGACAAAAAAATGGAAGTACGCCCTGATAACTTTCCTGCCGGGATTATTTATGCTCGCCACCACGCTTACCGCCGGCATAATGAATATCACGGTCAATTATCTTCCCGCAAGATCGTATCTTAACATCGCGCTTTCGGGTATAATGATAGTGCTTGTGCTTGTAATCTTCGTTGAAACTATTCGGAAGATTGTATCAATAAGGAAAGATCTGCTTTAGGTTTGCTTTAGAATTACGTTACAAACGTTAAGAACGTTACGAACGTTAAAAACAATTTTAGTTATTCGGGAGGCCTTTGTGGAAGTCAAAGACGCTCTTCAGAAAAGACGCGCTTACCGGGCCCTTTCCCCTGTTGAAATCAGCGATGAGACCATTAATGAGCTGGCGTCTGCGGCCCGGCTTACGGCTTCCTGTTTCAACAACCAGCCCTGGAAGTTTGTTTTCGCGCGTTCAAAAGAAGCGCTCGGCAAAGTTCACGCGTGTCTCAGCAGGAACAACGATTGGGTAAAGAACGCCTCGCTTATCATCGCCGCTTTCGCGAAGAAAGAGGATGATTGCGTTATCAAGGAAAGGGAATATTACCTGTTTGACCTCGGCATGGCCGTTTCTGCGATACAACTTCGGGCGACGGAACTCGGGCTTGTGGCTCATCCGATAGCGGGTTTCGACCCGGCGGCCGTGAAGAAAGCGCTCAACATTCCGGATGAGTACACGCTTCTTGTCATAATAAATGTGGGCAAGAAGTCTGAAGATATGAGCCTTCTTACCGAAGGCCAGAAAGCGGGGGAAAAAGACAGGCCGCCCCGCCTGCCGCTTGAGAATATCTATAGCATTGACACTTACAGCGAAAAGCTTGGCGTTAAGCCGGTTCACTAAGAATATTTGATTACGCAGATTCCAGAAATGCGATTAGGCTGATTAGACAAAATGGAAAGGTTTTATGGCTTTATTGTATAATCCGCGTAATCTATCGATCTAATCCTTCTAATCACCTTTACCTTAACTTTCCTTGAAAGTGCGCGCGTTTTTCGGTATAATCAAACAAATTCAGACTTTTGCTGTGAAAACGGAGGTTTCATCATGGTTAAGAGTTACAATATTGCGGTGATGGGTGGAGACGGTACCGGCCCGGAAGTCGTTGCGGAAGGCCTCAAGGTTATTAACGCGGCAGAAGCAAAATACGGATTCAAATTGAACCTGACGAAGTATGATTTCGGCGGGGAAAGATATATGAAGACCGGCGAGACAATCCCTGATTCCGCCATTGAAGAGTTTAAGAAGTTCGATTCCATATACCTCGGAGCTATCGGGCATCCTGAAGTTAAGCCCGGCATACTTGAGAAGGGAATTCTGTTGAATATCAGGTTTAAACTGGACCAGTACATTAACCTCCGTCCGGTAAAACTCTTCCCGAACGTGGATACACCGCTAAAGGATAAGAAGCCGGAAGACATAGACTTTGTTGTTATCCGCGAGAACTCCGGCGGAATTTATACCGGGATGGGCGGGGCAACTATGGTAGGAACAAAGGACGAAGTGGCGACCCACGTAATGGCCTACACCAGGCCGGTCGTGGACCGCTGCCTGAAGTATGCCTACGAATTCGCGAAGAAGAGGAACAGCAAAAAGAAGATGCTGACTCTGGTTCACAAGACCAATGTTCTGACGTATTGCGGCGACCTGTGGATGAGGGCGTATACGGAGATGGGAAAAAAGTTCTACCCGGATATCAAGCAGGACTATAACCACGTTGACGCGACCACGATGTGGTTCGTGAAGCAGCCGGAGTATTATGATGTAATAGTAACCGAGAATCTTTTCGGCGATATCATCACCGATCTGGCCGCCATGATACAGGGCGGTCTGGGTGTGGCGGCAGGCGGCAACATCAACCCTGAAGGCGTCTCAATGTTTGAGCCGATGGGCGGAAGCGCGCCGAAGTATACCGGTAAGAATGTTATAAACCCGATTGCAGCCATTATGGCAGGCGCAATGATGCTTGATTACATCGGAGAAGAGAAAGCGGCGAAAGCGATAGAGAAGGCCGTTGTTGATTCCCTTCTTTCCGGCAAGCTTAAGAGCATGTCGGCCGGCAGGATGGGGATGGGGACGAGGGAAGTGGGGGATTTGGTGGCTGGCAACGTAAAGTAAAACAAAATGCAAGCACTAAATACTAAGCATTAAACAAAATGCAAAGTGCAAAGTTGCAAAGGAACGTTTGAATTACTGCTGTTTAATGTTTTCGCTCTTTTTTAGAGTTTAGAATTTAGAAATTTTGTCTGGGAATTTGGTTTCAGGAGATTATTATGCTTAAGCTTGGATTACCGGCGGGCTCGCTTCAGGAGTCTACCATACAGATGTTCAAAAAGGCCGGTTATAAAATATCAGTCGGTTCGCGTTCCTACGTGCCAAAGGTTGATGATCCGGAGCTGGCAGCCAGGTTTATCAGGGCTCAAGAGATACCGAGATATGTTAATTCAGGCAAGTTGGACTTCGGCCTGACAGGCAAGGACTGGGTTGTTGAAAACGGCGTAGACGGCGATGTAGTGGAAGTCGCTACGTTGGTTTACGCGAAAAGGACGAGGAGCGTGCTGCGCTGGGTGCTTTGTGTGCCGAATGATTCAAAGATTGAGACAGTAAAGGATCTTAAGGGCAAGAAGGTTGCCACCGAGGTAGTTAATATTACCAATAAATTCCTCGCGAAAAACGGGGTTAAAGCAGAGGTTGAGTTCTCCTGGGGAGCGACCGAGGCGAAGCCGCCCGAACTGGTTGACGCCGTTGTGGAGATTACCGAAACGGGTTCCTCGCTTAGGGCTAATAATCTTAAGATTATCGCAACCGTGATGGAGTCCTCAACGGTTATAATCGCGAACAAAGAAACCTGGAAGAACAAGAGCAGCAGAGAAAAGATAGAGAACATTGCCTTGCTCCTGCAGGGAGCGCTGGAAGCCGAATCGAAGGTGGGGCTCAAGATGAATGTGCCTAAGGCGAAATTGAAGAAGATAGTTGAGGAACTGCCCGCCTTGAAAACTCCGACTGTTTCCGCCCTCTCCGACCCTGATTGGGTGGCTATTGAGGTTATTATGGATGAAAGCGTGGTAAGGGAAATACTGCCCAAGCTAAAGAGGTATGGCGCGCAGGGTATAATAGAATATCCGCTCAACAAAGTCGTGTATTGAGTTCCGCGCGGGCGGAATGATTGCCAGGCAACCGGCATAGAGCCCGGCCCATTTACCGGGCCGGCTTTTTTTTAGGAGAAAAATGATACTTCTAAATGGTTTGCAGTCGCGGAAGATAAGCAAGATTAAAAGCTCCGTCGTTACTCTCGGCGTTTTTGACGGCGTTCATGACGGGCACAGAAAAATACTTAAGAAAACAGTTGCTGATGCGAAAAAACTGAAAGCAACCAGCATTGCGCTCACATTTGAGTCGCACCCCATGAAAACCACACACAAACAGGCTCCCGCCGTGATCACAGATACGGAGAAAAAAGCGGAATTAATATCAGCCGGCGGTATTGATATGCTTGTTGTTATAGACTTTAATAAGAAGTTCGCGTCTATTCCGGCCGAAAGGTTTATCACGGAAATTCTTGTCGGAAAACTCAAAATTAAAAAAGTGGTAGTAGGGTTTGACTACAGGTTCGGAAAGGGCGGCAGAGGCGACGCCGCTTTGCTGAATGAGTACGGGAAACTTTACGGATTTAAGGTCGAACGCGTCAAGGCCGTGAAATGCTGCGGGGGCATAATAAGCAGCACCGAGATAAGAATGAGGGCAACGGGTGGCGACCTGAGGACTGCAGCAAGAATGCTCGGGAGGCGCTACTCTTTGACCGGCAGGATAGTTCATGGGGACGGCAGGGGAACAGGCTTAGGATTCCCGACCGCAAATCTTAACGCGACAAACGAAGTAGTCCCTCCCGAAGGCGTCTATGCCGTAACCATCAAAGTCTGCGGCAGAACATATCGCGGCGCCTGCGGCATCGGACGGCCAACTTTTCATCCCGGCGAGAAACACCCTCCTGTTGAAGTCAATATAATAGGGTTGAGAAAGAAATATATTTACGGAGAGAAAGCAGAGGTTACATTCTATGAAAAACTCAGGGATACCAGAAAATTTAAAAGCAGAGATGCCTTAAAGCGTCAGATTGCAAGAGATATAGAAAAATGCAGTAAAATCCGGATTGATTGAATATCCCCTGTTTTGCTATAATAAGATTTGGTAAAGGCCCGGAGAGAGATGACTAAAAAGACCTTTTGGGACATATTGAAGAGCAAAATAACGCTGGCTGTCTATCGCGACATGTCGTCTGCCGGCACTATTAAACTTAAGTTTCCTGTGCTTGCCTGGTTGTCTGTCGCGCTTTTATTATTGTTGCTTTTAGGGTACGGTATCTATATCGCTTCTGAGGACATTGACTACAGGCTTGCAAAGGAATCTTCTTTGGCATTTAAGGAGAAAGCGCTGTTTTTGGTTCAGAAAGCCGGAGAACTTGAGGAAAAAGAAAAGAGGCTGGGGACTCTTGAAGAAAAACTCAGGGACCTGCTTGCTTACAAAAACGAGAAATCACTGGTGAGAGAGGAAGGCAGCGGCGGTCCCAGTAAATCTGACCAAAAGGTGCTCGATAAACTGCTCTCGGAAGATATGGGCAAGGAAGATGTCCGCAAAGAATATAACAAGCTTATCTCTGATCTTGACTTTCGCGAGCAGAGCGCAAAAGAAATATTTCAATATGTTTCCCAGCTGCGTTCTGTCTGGGCCGCGACTCCAAAGGGCCGTCCGGTTAAGGGCTTGATAACCTCAAGGTTCGGGGCAAGGAACGGAATAGATTATCCTTCTAAAGAAGACCATGTAGGCGTGGATATCGCGAACAGGCAGGGAACTCCAATCCATGCAACGGCAGATGGCAGGGTTATTTTCAAGGGCAGGCTTGGCGGGTACGGCAATCTTGTGATACTTGAACACGATTATGGCTTTACGACAAGATACGGGCACTGCAGTAAGCTGCTGGTGAAAGTGGGCCAGAAAGTAAAGGCCGGAGAGAGTCTGGCTTTGATTGGAAATACCGGTTCTTCAACCGGGCCGCATGTTCACTACGAAATCCGTAAGTTTGGCGTGCCGCTTGATCCGAAGACTATTGAATCTGATTTCTACAGCCCCTATTACGCAAAGAAGTAGTTGTTTTGTGGAAATTAGCAATCAGCAATCAGCAATCAGCAATTAGCAATTGTTTTTATTGGGCGCTTGGCTCAGTTGGTTAGAGTGCCGCCTTCACACGGCGGAGGTCATAGGTTCGAATCCTATAGCGCCCACCATGTACCATTCGCTTCGCTCAGGTACATGGCACGCCATGAACCATTCATCTGCTTCGCGGGATTAAACGGAAGGACAATGAGGAAAATCAGGATAAAGCTTGGCGCTCTTGAGTTTGACGCCGTACTTAACTCAACCAAGACCGCGGAAGCGATTTACAACGCCCTTCCTTTTTCCGCCAAAGCCAATACCTGGGGGGATGAGGCCTACTTTACCATTCCTGTAAAACACGGACCGGAGAACCCAAAACCTATTGTCGCGATAGGCGACCTCGCATACTGGATGCCCGGCGCCGCCTTCTGCATTTTTTACGGGGAAACGCCTTCAAGCTGTAAAGGCGAAGTCCGGCCGGCAAGCCCGGTAAACGTTATCGGCAAGTTTGAACTGAAACATGCCGAAAGCCTGAAGAAAACCAGGGACGGAATTTCGGTGACAGTTGAAAAACTCCCCTAAAGCCGGATTCCCGAACCGGCAAAAATGTTTTCCCTGGCGTTCCTTTTTTGTCGCAATATTACTCGGGTTGATCGTAATTTTAATAAAGTTCTGGCCCGCCGTGCCGGATAATCATTCCGAAGAATCCCATTCTCCGCGTTTTTCACTTGCGCCAGGCGAAACCCGCGCCTGCCGGCTGATTGCTCTCACCTTTGATGACGGCCCGCACCCTGAATACACGCGCAAAATTCTTGACATACTTGACTCCTGCGGAGCGAAAGCCACCTTCTTTGCTGTAGGTAAGATGGCGGTTAAGTACCCGGAACTTATAAGGGAAATAGACAGGCGCGGCCACGAAATAGGGAATCACACCTTTGAGCACAGGCTGATGACGGAACTGACAAAGGCAGAGACGCTGGAGGAGTTGGAAAATGATGAGCAGGAGATTGCTTCTATCACCGGCAAGAGGCCTGAAGTGTTTAGGCCGCCTTCGGGGAAGTATAATAGCGTTACGGTGGAGGCGGCGGCGTCAATAGGGCTTTTTACCGTGCTCTGGACGAATCACTCGGATTACGGAGCCATGAGGAGTTCTGATGTCATTTCAAATGTTCTGGCGAATCCCAAGGATGGGGACATAATTCTCCTTCACAGCGGCGTTGACGCAACAATGCTGGCACTTCCTGCAATCCTGCAGCAGCTTTCAGCGAAGGAGTTCAGATTTGTCACGGTCTCTGCTTTGCTGGCAGATTACGGCAAAAAGAGCCGAAAACCGGGTCTAATACGCTATGTCCGGGCGGCAAAATGATATTCGGTCTTGTGCTATTTCTTAACCAATTCGCCTATTGTTTTTTCAAGGTCTGAGGGGAGCTCATTCTGGTTGAATACAACATTTCCGGCCTTGTCTACAAGCACGTTAGTAGGGATTCCTACCACCTTATAGGCCTGAGCGGTCTCACTCGAAGGGTCAATTACAACCGTATGTTTAATTCCGTTCTTTTCTACGAAAGCTTTTACGTTTTCCGGGGTTTCCTGGATGTCTATGCTTATGATCTCAAAATTCTTTCCTCCTGCTTTTTCATAAATCTTAATGAGCGCAGGCATTTCTTTCACGCAATAGGGGCACCAGGTAGCCCAGAAATTGACGAGCACTACCTTGCCTTTATAGGCAGACAAAATGACGGGTTTCCCTTCAGGGGTCTTCAGGGAAAAATCAGGGGCCAACTCTGCTTTTTGCTGCGCAGGCGCAGAGTTTGCTTTTTTTGACATCGCTCCGCCGGAAAATGCCACAAGAAAAACTGCCGCTACAACCAGTATCTTTTTCATGATAACCTCCGTTGAAATGCAGTTTAAAAATAGATTTTCAAGGGCTAATAAAGAAAATAAACGCCTATGACAAACATCAGAGCGCCTATTGCGCGCCTTACCCAAAGCATCCAGGCGCCAGGTTTTGGTATTGCCAGCAACAACCCGGCAAAGGTGCCGGCTATTATAAGCAGTACACCCATGCCCAAAGAAAAAACGAAAAGCAGGCTTGTTCCGAAGGCGACATTTCCGCTCTTCCCTACATAGAAAAGCAGCGCTCCGAGCACCGCGCCGGTGCAGGGCCCGACAACAAGTCCGGAAATAAGTCCCAGGAAGAAGACCGTGAAATACCCTGAACCTATTTTCTTGTTGGCAAGATTATTTATAAAAGCCGGCATGCGTATCTCGTAAAGGTCAAACATGGAGAGCGAGAGGAAAATGCATACCGCCCCCATCAATACATTTGGCCAGACGGAAACGCTGACAAGGCCGAATACTTTTCCTGAAAGCGCGGCTGCCGCCCCAAGAACGGTGTAGATAAGAGCAAGTCCCAGAGCGTAAACAACAGAGAGAGTGAAGCCCTTAAGCTTATTGCCGCCGCTCTGCGAGGCTATAAAAGTTACGGTTATTGGGAGCATTGTGTATATGCAGGGCTCGAAACTTACAAAAATACCGCCAATGAAGGCAAGCAGGAACGCCATCAGAGATCCCTGGGCAAGCGCGTGATTCAATCCCTCAACAATCCAATTCATATGTTCCTTTCTATAAAGGCTTTAAGTTCGGGTTCCGGGAAATAACCGGTGACTCTTTCGGTTTCTTTGCCGTTCTTGAACATAACAAGAGTCGGGATGGCAAGGACATTGTTCTCGGCCGATGATTTGACATTCTTTACGGCGTCAACAAGGACAAACTTAAGCCTGTCCTTGTATTCGTCCGATAACTTCTCAACTACCGGAGTCACCCTCTTGCAGGAAGCGCACCATTCCGATTTGAACATTGCAAATACCGGCAGTGCCGTTTCAAGGACCTCTTCGCTGAATCTCGCGTCATCGGTGCTGATAATATTCGGCATAGTTGCCTCCGCCTAATCATAACACTGCCTTGCAAGGCTGTCAAAGTGTTATAATCTTAATCTTTTACGGGGTTTTTATCTATGATTCTCATCATGATTGTGATAAAATCCGAAAAACGGAGGCAGTATGAAAAAATTGAGTTTTGATTTCAATAATATGATGGATTACAACGCCGGCCGGCACGGCATAAAGGCAAAAGAATTGCAGGCGTTTGCTCCAAATGCCGCCCTGGCTTTCAAGCACCTTGCCTCTATCCTTAAAGACAGGAAAAAGAGAGTCGCTCTTTCTCTTGAATGGGCAAACCTGCCTTTCCAGGATAAATCTTCGATTGAAGCAATCCAAAAACTCGGCAAAGAAATAGCCGGAAAATACGAAAATGTTGTCTCGCTGGGTATCGGAGGCTCTTATCTCGGCATAAAGGCGGCTCAGGATGCCCTGCTGCCTCCCTATTACAATGACTTCCCTGCCCTAAGGAAAGGATGCCCGAGGATCTTCTTTGAGGGAAATAATCTTGACCCGGAGACGCTTTCGTCGCTCTTTGCAAATCTTAACCCCAAGAAAACTTTTATAGTGGTGATATCAAAATCTGGCGAGACGACAGAAACGAAAGCGGCGCTTGAACTCGCGGAAGCCTGGCTTAAGAAAGGTGTGGGCCCAAAGTTTGCGAGACAGATACTGGCGGTTACAGATCCAAGGTCCGGCACGCTGAGAAAAAAAATCTCGGCGGCCTCGGCAAAAGATCCGCTGGCGTACCGGAGCCTGCCGCTGCTCGAAGGTGTCGGGGGAAGATTCTCTGAACTCAATATGGGCCTTATGCACCTCGCGGTCACAGGCGTTAAGATAAACGAAGTTCTCAAAGGCGCCGCCGGTATGGCGAAAATTTGCGACCATGGCGACATGCTGAAGAACCCTGCCCTGCTTTACGCCGTTTTATCCGTGCTGGAGTTTCAAAGGAAAGGGAAACCACTTTCCATCCTCATGCCTTTTTCCGAGCAGCTTAAATCAACGGCTGATTGGTACATACAATTGCTGGCTGAAAGCACCGGGAAGAAGTACGCCAGGAGTGTTGTTAGCGTGGATGGTTTGGAGCGGTGGGTTGAAAACAAAAGCAGGGTGATTAACACCGGCAGGACTCCGATTGCCGCGCGCGGTACGAATGATCTGCATTCAATTCAGCAGAATAATATCGAAGGGCGCAACGATAAGGTCGTGACGTTTATCAGGGTGGAAAAATTCAGAAGAGATTTACAACTTCCGAACGGCTCTGATTTTCTTTCCGGAAGAAAACTCTCGGAGCTTTTAAAGACGGCGCAGGAAGGCACGGCATGGGCTTTGACGCGGGAAAAGCGCCCGAACTGCGCTATTATTTTACCGGCTTTGAATGCTTACTACTGGGGCGCGCTGTTGTTTTTCTTTGAAATGGCAACCGCGTATGAAGGGGAATTGCTCGGAATAAACGCTTTCAACCAGCCGGGAGTGGAATCCTACAAAAATTATATGTTTCATAAACTCAAAAAACCCGGCATAAGCAAAGCGGTCGCAGAAGAGATTGAAGGGAACCCTGTAAGGAAAACCCGCAGGTATACGCTCTAAGCCGGCAAAAAAAAGGACGGCTTTCGCCGTCCTTTCAGGTTGGAGAAGTGCGCTGTAATGGGGGACATTTGGAAGCGCACCCCCCGCGAACCTTTTATTATTTGCCTGTTTTCTTCGTCATCTGCTCGCCGCAACAAACTATCGGTTTCATTGCCGCTTTGCCGCATTTCTTGCACACATAGATGCTAACATTTCCGCAACCGCAACCGCAATCACATCCTGCCATTTTAATCACCACCTTTGTCTATATAATATGTTGCGCCTTAAGCTTTGTACATGACCCCTGTCATATACCAGGAGTGAACTCAATTGTATTGTCTTGAAAATGCATTATTTATAAATTATACTAAAGCATAAAGCGGGAGGCGCATATGTCAGCAGTGAAATTATTGCCGGGAGTTTATTGGGTGGGAGTAGTTGACTGGAATGTAAGGGCTTTTCACGGGCATACATATATTACAAGAAGAGGTTCTACCTACAATTCTTATCTGATTGTTGACGAAAAAATCGCCCTTATTGATACCGTGTACGGGCCTTTCAGCGACCAGCTCCTCGCGAATATAGCCGAGATAGTCCCGCCTGAAAAGATAGATTATATAATCTCTAACCACGGCGAGACAGATCACTCGGGCTCGCTGCCGGCGTTGAAGAAAGCCTGTCCAAATGCGAAACACTTCGGTACCGCGAAAGTTAAAGAGACGCTGGAGAAAATGTATTATCTTGGGTTGGATCTTCACGTGGTCAAATCCGGAGATACACTCTCTTTGGGCAAGAAAACGCTCTCCTTTATTGAAGCGCCCATGCTGCACTGGCCTGATTCAATGTTTACCTATCTGGCGGAGGACGCCCTGCTTTTCCCAAACGACGCATTCGGGCAGCATATTGCGACTTCCGCGAGGTTCAACGACGAGGTTGATGCAGGTTCTTTAGTTGAAGAAGCCGAGGCTTACTTTGCGAATATTCTCTGGCCCTTTTCCTCTATGGTTGTGAAAAAAATAGACGAATTGGTCAAAATGAAGCTGCCGATTAATATGATAGCCCCAAGCCACGGAGTGATTTGGCGCAAAGATCCGATGCGGATAGTTAACTCCTACGTTGAGTGGGCGAAGAATACAACCCGCAAGAAGGTCGTGATAGCCTACGAGACGATGTGGGGCTCAACCGAGAAGATGGCCTACAGCATTGTTGACGGACTGGTTTCCGAAGGGGTGGAAGTAAAACTTTATGATGTTGCGCATACGGATAACACCGAAATGATACGCGAAATGCTCTATGCCCGCGGTTATATATTCGGTTCTTCAACCCACGACAATAACATGCTGCCGAACCTGGCGATGTTCCTCGAATTCCTGAGAGGGCTGAAGCCAACCGGCAGAAAAGCGGCTGCGTTCGGTTCTTTCGGCTGGGCGGGCGGAGCCGTGAAAGAAATGGAAAGCTTCATAGCTTCTCCCGGAATAGAGATAGTTCAGCCCGGGCTAAGCGTAAAATTCGTTCCAAACCCGGCAGAACTGAAAAAGTGTTTTGACTTTGGGGTAGAATTCGCCAAAAAAATAGTTTAAGCTCTGCCGGAGAAGAGAATTAACGGCAGGCCGGAGGCAAAATGCAAAAGTATAAATGCAGTGTATGCGGTTATGTTTATGATCCGGCAGCCGGAGACCCGGACAACAATGTTGCGGGGGGAACCGCCTGGGAGAAGGTCCCGGAAGACTGGGCTTGTCCTACCTGCGGCGTCGGGAAAGACATGTTTGGAAAAGAGCAATAGCTAACAGCTTATAACTAATAAAAACGGAGAGGGCTATGGGATTAAAATTTAACGCTGCCGAGGTGCTTGATCTTGGCGTGCAGATAGAAAAGAACGGCAAGGTTTTCTATGAAGCTGCTTCAAAGAATGCAAAAGCGGAAAACGCCAGAGTTCTCTTTGAGCATCTCTCCAAAGAAGAGGACCATCATCTTGCGGCTTTCCTTAAGATGCAGCAGAACGCCGAAAAAACAACTGAACCTGAGACCTACGAAGGCGAATACGCAGACTATGTGAGGATGCTGGCGGGCGACAACGTATTTACAAAGGCAGACGCAGGAAGAAGAGCCTCGGAGCACCTGAAAGATGATTCGGCCATAATAGAGGCCGCACTCAAATTTGAGAAGGATTCGGTAATTCTGTTTCAGGGCATGCTTGAAGGCATGCCTGAAAGAGACAAGAAGCTGGTCGAAGAGATGGTAAAGGAAGAACTTAAGCACATAAAACACCTGTACATATTAAAGAAGACCTGCGCGATCAAGTAGGGGAAAAACAGTTCTGCCGGAGGTATAATGCCTGAAATCTATGACGTGATAGTTATAGGCGCAGGCCCCGCCGGAATAACGGCTGCGGTTTACGCCGCCCGCAAGAAGCTCAACCTGCTTGTGGTTACGGGGGACGTCGGCGGGCAGGCCGCCTGGAGCGGCGAGGTAGAGAATTACACCGGTTTCAATATGATTTCAGGTCCGGAACTGGCATCCAAGTTTGACGAGCACTTAAAACAGTTTAATATCCCCCTCAAAGAAGCAGAAGAAACTCTCTCGTTGTCCTCTGAAAACGGAGTTTTCAAAGCAAAAACCGCAAAAGGCGTTTATCTTTCCAAATCCATAATAATAGCCTCAGGAAAAAGATCCCGCGAGATGAATGTCCCGGGAGAGAAGGAATTCAAGAATAAAGGCCTAACCTACTGCGCCACCTGCGACGGCCCTCTTTTTGCCGGAAAGGAAGTTGCCGTGATAGGGGGAGGCAATTCAGCCCTTGATGCGGCAATACAGCTCTCCCGGTATTGTTCAAAGGTCTCTGTAATAAATAATACGCCGGCTCTTGGCGGCGACAAAATAATGAGAGAACAGGTCTTGAAGCATCCCGCGGTCTTTGTGTTAAACGGAGTTAAAGTCGAAGGCGTGCTTGGCGAAAAGTTTGTTTCAGGCCTGCGGATTTCTGGCGGGAAGGAAGGCGTCTCTGATATTCCGGTAAAAGGTATTTTTGTTGAGATAGGCCTGCTCCCGAACTCGGAATTTGCGGGGATGGTTAAACGGAATGCCTCCGGGGAAATACTTGTAGATTCGGGTTGTGCTACCGATGTGCCAGGTATATTCGCGGCCGGAGATGTTACGAATGTTGCGGAAAAACAAATAATCATAGCTGCCGGGGAAGGCGCTAAAGCGGCGCTGGCTGCCTTTAAATATCTTGTTATGTCGGGAAAACTCGGCGGTTGAATACAAACTCATGACTTTTGTCATACAAATAAAACCGGAAGCGGCGTAGAATTAACCGAATATGTTTTTGGGTTTTCCGGGAGGGATTATGAAAGAAATTTTTCTTGATAACGCGTCGGGTACTCCGGTAGATTCACGCGTGCGGGACGCGATGCTTCCGTATCTTTTTGAGTATTTCGGAAATCCCTTGAGCATTCACCGGTTCGGGGAGAAACCCAGAGAAGCGCTTGATAACGCCAGAAAGCAGGTCGCAGCGCTCATTAACGCGGACCCTTCGGAGATCTATTTCACGTCTAATGCGTCAGAGTCAAATAATATGGCCGTGAAAGGCGTCGGGCTTGCCAATCAATCGAAAGGAAAACATGTTATTATCTCTGCTATTGAACATTTTTCCGTAATGAACGCGGCTAAGACCCTGGAGAAGCTCGGTTTCCAAACCAGTTTTCTGCCGGTTGATAAAAGAGGCATTGCAGCGGTAGAAGCCCTCAGAGGTCTCGTGACTGACGGGACAGTACTTCTTTCCGTAATGCACGCCAATCACGAAGTGGGGACCATACAGCCGGTAATGGAACTCGCGGGTGTAATCAGGGAAATAAACGCGGAAAGGAAAGCGAAGAGCCTTCCTCAGATAATATTCCATTCGGACGCAGTTCAAACGGTTGGCACGCTGCCCGTTGATGTGAAAGAGCTGGGTGTTGACTTGCTGACCTTTTCTGGTTCCCAGTTTTACGGGCCAAAAGGCGCTGCGGCTCTATATATAAAGAAAGGTGTTCGCGTATTCCCGCTAATTGACGGCGGCATTCAGGAAGAAGGAAAACGCGCCGGTACAGAGAACATCCCGGCTATTGTCGGAATGGGAAAAGCCGCGGAATTGATAATGCCGGAGATAGCCGCTAATGGCGCAAAGATGGAAGCGCTTCGCGACGAGCTGATAAAGGGAATTCTCTCAACAATAAAGTATTCCAGGCTTAACGGCGACGCGAAACTCAGGCTGCCGGTAAATGTGAATATTTCAATAGAATTCATTGAAGGCGAATCTATGCTGATGTTTCTTGACGGCGAAGGTATAGCCGCTTCTTCCGGTTCAGCGTGTACTTCAAAAGCCTTAAAGGCCTCTCACGTCCTGCTTTCAATAGGCGTGCCCGTAGAGATTTGTCACGGCTCAATTCTTTTCTCGCTGAACAAATACACCGCGAAAGAAGATGTGGAGAAGGTGCTCTCGGTCTTCCCCGGCATCGTTGAGAGATTGAGGAAGATGAGCCCGTTGTGGAAAGGGTGAGGGGCAGAAGGTTAGAGGGTTGGATGTTTGGATGCTTAAGGGCTTGAGGAGGATGTATGGCAGATAGCAATAAAATGACGATTATACTTTTTTCGGGCGAGATGGATAAGGCGCTCGCGGCTTTTACGCTGGCTACGACAGCAGCATCCATGGGAATTAAGGTGAGTATTTTCTTCACCTTCTGGGGATTGAGCGTGCTCCGTAACGGCGGGATGCTCGCGAAGAAAACTAATTTCCTTCAGAAGATGTTTGGCTTTCTGAACCGCGGGACCAAAGAGAGTCTGCCGCTTACAAAGTTTAATTTTGCCGGCGCCGGCCCGGAAATGATGAAACTGCTGATGAAACAGAAGAAGATGGCCTCGCTGCCGGAACTCTTCAAGCTTTCAAGGGAGTTGGGAGTAAAGTTCATTGCCTGCACTACCTCATGCAACGTAATGGGGCTTGATCGCGAGGCGCTCGTGCCGGAAGTTGACGAAATGGCTGGCGCGGCCACCTATCTCGGCGAAGCAAAGGAATCCAACATAAATCTATTTGTTTAAACTTGCGTCTTACGTTATAAACGTTAGAAACGTTAAGAACGTTACAAACTATTTATACAGGAGAACTTTATGGAAGGTATTCAACCTGCTCAAACCCTCGATTGCGTCGGCCTTTACTGCCCGGTTCCGATAATCAAGACTACTCAAAAAATAAAAGAAATGAAGACCGGTGAAGTCCTCGAAGTTGAAGCGGATGACGAAGGTATCCTTAGCGATATGCCGGCCTGGTGTAAGACTACAGGCAACATCTATGAGGGCGGGGAAAAGACGGCAGACGGCATAGTTAAAGTATATGTAAGAAAAGTTTAGGGGGATTCTTGACAAAGGACATAACGGTCGGAATTTCAGGCGCCGCCGGGATGGGGATGCAGTCCATCTCGTTCACGCTCGCGAAGAGTTTCTTGCGGGCAGGTTACAATGTTTTTGTCTGGCAGGATGTGATGTCCCGCATAAGGGGCGGCAATAACACCTCCATGATCCGCATTTCTACCTCTCCGGTAAATTCCCTGAAAGAAGACTTTGACGTTCTGGTGGCCCTTGATCTGCTTGCCATAAAGCGAAATGCCCTGAAAGTGAAGGCGGGCGGATTCCTGATTTATGACGGGGAGAAACAGAGGGCGGAAGAACCCAAAGCCGGCTGGATCTCCGTGCCTTTTGAAAAACTCGCGGCAGAAGCGGGCGGCGACAAGATAATGATGAACTCCGTGGCTACCGGGGCGGTGCTATCGCTGCTCGGAGCAGAAGTAGTAAAAGAGTGTGAAGGCGTAATAACCGAGCTTTTCTCAAAAAAAGGTGAAACTGTTATTTCCGGCAACCTCCGGGCGCTCAAGTCGGGTATAGCGGCGGTAACGCCGGGTGTTTCAGGAAAGTTCATGCTGGCTCCCACCTTGAAAATAAATTCAAAAAATAAAGCGCTGATAAACGGCAGCGAGGCGCTAGGCTTGGGAGCGGTTTCCGCGGGCCTGAAGTTTTATTCCGGTTACCCGATGTCTCCCGCTACTTCAATAATGGAATATGTCGCGGCAAAAGCGCGCGAATACGGCATCGTTCTGGAACAGGCAGAGGACGAGATCGCGGCGATTAATATGGCTATCGGAGCGGGGTATGGCGGAGTCCGCGCAATGACCTGCACCTCCGGCGGCGGTTTCGCGCTTATGATAGAGGGTGTGAGCCTTGCCGGCATGACGGAAACCCCGGTTGTTATTGGTATCTCCCAGCGGCCCGGGCCCGCGACGGGTTTTCCGACAAGGACGGAACAGGGAGACCTCAATATGGTACTCTTCGCGGGGCATGGCGATTTTGCCAGAGTTGTACTGGCTCCTGCAACCGCGGCAGACGGCCCGCTGATTATGAGCAGGGCTTTTAACCTTGCGGAGAAATATCAGGTCCCGGTGTTTGTTCTCTCAGATCAGTATTATAATGACTCCAGTTTCTCGGTAGATTTAGCTGAGGTTAGAGTTGAGCCGGTAAACAGGGGAGGAGTTCTCGCGGAATTTCCGGGAAGTTACAACTATAAACGCTACGACTTGTCTGCCGGGCGTGTTTCGCCGCGCCTGATACCAGGCGCAAAAGACCAGGTTGTGTACGCGGACAGTGATGAGCATACCGAGGAAGGCCATATCACAGAATCCGCGGAGCTGCGTGTTCAAATGGTCGACAAGCGAGCCGGGAAAATCGCGGAGATAGTGCCCGATATGGAACAACCTTTTTACTTTGGAAGTGAAAACCCGGAAACTGTTCTCGTGAGCTGGGGTTCTTCCTTTGGAGCGGTTAAGGAAGCGGCAGACCTGCTGAACGCGTCGGGAAAGCCTGCGGGAATTCTTCACTTTACGAACATCTGGCCGCTGCCGGAAATAAAATTTAAGTTCAACGAATCAGCCGTAAAAAGCTTCATTTGCGCAGAGAATAATTATTCTGGGCAGTTCGCTGACCTGCTGGAAAAAAATACGAAACTGCGTTTCAGCGGGCGGATCTTAAGATATGACGGGCATCCTTTGACAGCCGAATACATTGTTGGAGGGTTGGAGGGTTAGAGGGTTGGAGGGTTGGAGGGTTAGAGGGTTGGATGCTTAAAGCAAGGTCAAAACCTCTACTTCATAGGTTCAGGGATGGGAAGATGTTTAATCCCGTCGTCTGAGCCTCCAAGCATCCGACCATCCGAGCATCATGTATAGAAAGTTTTTAAGCATCCAAGCATCCGACCATCTGAGCATCATGTTTTAAGGGGGGGGTATGGTTTTAGCAAGCGCATATAACAGCGCAGACGATAATGCCTGGTGCCCGGGCTGCGGCAACTTCGGCGTGCTTCAGGCCCTCAAACTGGCGTTGGCCGGTCTCAATCTGGAACCCTGGCAGGTTATTATGGTTTCAGGTATAGGGCAAGCTGCAAAGATACCTCATTATCTTAAAGTAAACTGTTTCAACGGCCTTCACGGCCGCACGATGCCAGCGGCGTTCGGCGCGAAAATGGCCAATCACAAAATGACGGTTATTGCGGCAGGGGGCGACGGGGATGCTTACGCGGAAGGCGGCAACCACTTCGTTCACGCCATGAGGCGCAACCCGGACATAACCTACCTGGTGCACGATAATCAGATTTACGGTTTGACTAAAGGGCAGGCCTCGCCAACGACAGGTTTGGGAACACTGACTGGAACTACTCCGTTCGGAAGCGTGGATATTCCGGAGAGCCCGCTCGCCGTGGCGGTTGCCATGGATTGCAGTTTTGTTGCGCGCGGTTTTGCCGGAGATATAGAGCATCTCTCGAAGATAATAGCAGCCGCCGTCAAGCATCGCGGTTTTTCCCTGGTTGATATTCTACAGCCGTGTGTCACGTTTAACAAGGTGAATACCTACCAGTGGTATAAGGAAAGGGTTTATAATCTTGACGAGGACGCGGCATACGATCCGAAGGACCGGAATAAAGCGTTCACAAAAGCGCTGGAGTGGGGCGACAGGATACCGACAGGCATTATTTACAAACGCGAACGCCCTGTATTTGAAGATTCTGTTTTTAAGCCGGCGGACAAGTCGCTTTCAAGGCAGCCGTTTACCCCGCCTGACTCTTTGGAATTGATGAGGAAATATGCCTAGAAAAATACAAGGTCTTCTCGAAAGGGCTGAGGGAAAAAGAGAGGCAGGAAATTTCAAAGAAGCTCTCCCTTTTTTTAGACAGGCGGTAAGGCAGAACGGTTCTTTTGAAGCGTTTTCGGGTCTTGCCGGTTGTCTCCGCCTGACAGGCGATTTCAGAGGAGCCATTGCAGCGTATAAAACCGCTCTGGAGCGGAGCGTCTGCGATGAGGAACAGAAAGCGGACACTTTTATGGGGCTGGGAATGGCTTGCCGCGGTTTGTCGGAATATGCCGCCGCCGGAAGATACTTTTCAAAGGCCGCGATAAGTTATAAGGCGTCCGGCGACTGGCCGGGTTTTGCATATTATTGCTGGTGCCAGGGCGGGCTTCGAAGAATAACCGGCGACCTTCGGGGAAGCAGAAGACTTTTCATGCTCTCGGTGAAGTTTTACGGCCTGCTCAAAGATGAGAGCGGAAAGGCGTACGCGCTTGCCGGCCTTGGCGGTATCCTCAGGATGTTGGGTGATTTCAGCGACTCTTTTGCCTGTTACAGTAAGGCTTCTGTCATTTTTAGAAAACACGGGGACAGGTTCGGATTTGCTTACTGTAATTGCGGTATGGGCAGCGCTTCCAGGATGCTTCTCAAACCGGCAAAGTCTGAAGCTTTCTACAAGATTGCGCTCTTGAATTACCGCGGCATCAAAGACGAGGTAAACATTGCTTTTGTGCTCTGGGGCTACGCCAACACGCTTATTCTTTCCGGGCGGTTGACGGAAGCAAAGAGGCGCCACATTGAGTCCGCAAGGTTGTTTCTCAAGCACAAAGATAAAAGAGGCATGGTTTACGCCCTGCTCCAGAAAGGCGAACTCGAGAGAAATAGCGGAAATCTTCTAGAAGGCGCCCGGTGTTTTAGAGCTGCCGGCATGAGAGCCAAAGCTCTTGGCCTTAAATTTGAAGCCCTTCACGCGCAAACCGGACTTTTCTTCTGTAAAAAAGCGAAAAGCCCTTATAAACAATATGCTAAACTCGGCAGTAAATGGCACCGTGTTTTAAAAAGAAACACCGCGGTTATCCTTGATTTCCCTTGATTTTTCCCCTCTTTTTTTATAAAATACACACCTATTATGAGAGCAATAGTCCTGGCCGGCGGAAAGGGTACGCGTATGAAGTCCCCCCTTCCAAAGGTTCTACATAAAATATCGGGAAAACCGATGATTAGTTACATTCTCGACAGCTTGCTGTCCCTGAAAGAAATGGACAGGATAGTCGCTATAGTAGGCTACAAACGGGCTCTTGTAAAAATGGTTCTGCCGTCCGGCGTCAAAGCGGCAGTGCAGAAAAAAATGCTTGGAACGGCAGATGCGGTAAAAGCCGCTATCCCGGCGATGAGAGGCTACCGCGGCGATACGCTTATCGTTTGTGGCGATACGCCCCTCATTACAAGGAAGACTATCTCCGCGCTGATGGGTTCTCACATCGGCGGCATGAACGATGTTACGATAGTTACAACAGTCCTAAAGGAACCAACCGGCTATGGCCGCATAATCAGAAACAAGAGCGGCGCCGTTAACGGCATCGTAGAGGAAAAGAGCGCGACGCCGGCGCAGAAGAAGATCAAAGAAATAAACTCGGGCATCTACTGCTATGACTGGCCGAAGCTGGAGTACGCCCTCTGCCGGATTAAGAAGAATAAGCTGAAAGGCGAGTACTACCTGACTGACGCGATAGAAATATTCAAGAAGAAAGGTTTCAAGATAGGGACTTATACTGTTGCCAACCCTTCCGAAGTAATGGGAGTGGATGATTTGAAGCGTCTTAAGACGGCTCAAAAGTACTTTAGTCGGAGGAAAAATGTTTGACGCCAAAATAAAAATCTTCGGCGGCACGGCAAATCCCGACCTCACAAAAAAGATCTGCAGGCACCTGCGCATAAAAGAGAGCCGGATAAGCATAAAGAAATTTCCGGACGGCGAGATCTGGGCGAAGATAGACGAAAATGTCCGGGGGGCAGACTGCTACCTTATCCAGCCGACATGCGCTCCGGTAAACGAGACATTGATGGAATTATTGCTGATGATAGACGCTTTTAAACGGTCTTCCGCGAAAAGAATCACTGCGGTTATTCCCTATTACGGATACGCGAGACAAGACAGAAAAGATCAGCCCAGGGTGGCTATCAGCGCCAAGCTTGTAGCAAACCTTTTAACATCGGCCGGCGCGAGCAGAGTGGTGGCGATGGACTTGCACGCCGCTCAGCTTCAGGGTTTCTTTGACATCCCCTGCGATCATTTGCAGGCGGAACCGGTCTTGACCAGATATTTTGTAAAGAAAAAGATCCCCGACCTCGCGATCTGCGCTTCAGATATGGGCGGCGTAAAAATGGCCAGGAGTTTCGCCGAGCGGCTTGGCTGCCCGGTGGCAATAGTTGATAAGAGGCGCTACGGTTCAACTCATGTGGAAGCGCTTAATTTAATAGGAGAAGTCACGGGCAAGAATGTGCTCATTCCGGACGATATGATCTCCACGGCAGGTACGATGTGCGAGGCAGCGCTTTTCTTGAAGAAAAAGGGTGCAAAAGACGTTTATGCCTGCTGCACGCACCCGGTGCTTTCAGGGAGCGCTGTCGAAAAATTAAACAACTCGGTAATCAAGGAAGTTGTCGTCACAGACACCATACCGCTCAACGAGGCGGCTAAGGGCGTAAACAAAATAAAGGTTGTTTCTGTGGCAGAAGTTCTTGGGGAAGCCATCAGAAGCATTCATAATGAAACATCGGTCAGCAGGTTGTTCAGGTGATAATTTTTAGGGAGTCAACTGCGGTTATCTGCGCGATCAGATGAAATTGGAGGAAGTAAATGGAAAAAGTAGATTTGTCGGCTAAAGTCAGGGAGAGTAAAGGTAAAGGCGCGGCGCACCAGTCACGCGTGAATTCTTTTGTTCCGGCGGTCCTTTACGGAAAGAAGAGGGAACCGGAAATGCTCACGCTCGTGGCGAAGGACATTCAGAAGATTATGCATTCCAAAGCAGGAATGAATATGCTGCTGAACATCAAACTTGATGGCAAAGGCGAAGAGATGGCAATGCTCAAGGAAGTTCAGGTCCATCCGGTCAGCGGAAACCTAATACATGTCGACCTGTATTCTGTCAACATGAATGAGCCGATAGACGTTAAGGTCCCGGTTATCATCAAAGGCGAAGCGCCCGGCGTGAAACTCGGCGGTATCCTCGAGTTCCATCTGCGTGAAATAGACATCAAGTGTCTCCCGGCGAAATTGCCAGAGTCCATTGAAGTTGACATTTCCGCGTTAAACCTCGGCGACACCGTCCATGTTAAGGACCTCAAGGTCGCGGAAGGCGTAACCATCAAGGACGATCTTAATGAGACAGTCCTTCTGGTTTCAATACCCAAGGTTGAAGAAGAAGCTGCCGCTCCCGCCGAAGGCGCTCCGACAGGCCCTGAAGTTATCGGCGAGAAGGAAAGGGAAGAGAAGAAGGCTGCAGCAGAAGCTGAAAAGGGCGGGGCAGCGAAACCTGACGCCAAAGCCGAAGGAAAGAAAGAAGATTCCAAGAAGTAATATAAATAAATCGGAATGGCAGGCTAATGAAACTTATTATCGGCCTCGGAAATCCCGGGAAAGAGTATATCGGGACGCGGCATAATGCCGGTTTCGACGCGGCAGACTCGCTTGCGGGTATCCTGAATATCAAGGCAACAAGAGAAGAATGTTTCGCGGTTCTTGGCGGGAACGGCTCAGTCGTTCTCGCCAAGCCGCAAACTTATATGAATCTAAGCGGCGAAGCTGCCGTCTGTCTTTCAAAGAAATTCTCCGCTACTGCAAAAGAAATAATTCTACTGCACGACGAGCTGGACCTGCCTCTTGGAACCATACGGGTAAAACAGGGGGGTGGAAGCGCCGGGCACAAGGGCGTTCAATCCTGCATTGAAAAACTCGGGACAAACGAATTTACCCGGATTCGCATAGGCATCTCTTCCGCCGATAAGAAGTCTGATACGGTGAGTTTTGTCCTTTCCAGGTTCACAAAAGAAGAAAAAGATTTCTACCTGAAATCTATTGAACAGGCAGCCCTGGCGGCGCAGTTCTTGCTCGCTGGTACGGTTGAAGAGGCTATGAACAGGTTCAATAGATGAAAAAAAACATTCCTTTGTATATTGTGTACACACTCGGCATCGTGCTGGCGGCAGTTCTTGCCATAAACCTCGTTCCCTTCAGCTCCTTCCGGGTTAGTACTTCAGATTCCGTTCCGGTCACGGCTGCAGCGTATGCCCGGCCCGATATTAACACCGCTACTTCCAGGGAACTTGAGTCTGTGGAGGGCATTGGCCCCGTGACCGCTGCCGCAATAATCAAGTACCGCGAAAAGCACGGGCCTTTTGAAAATATGGATGCACTTGTCAAAGTCTCAGCGCTGACACAGGCCAGATTGAACAAACTAAGATCAAAATTTAAAGCGGGTAATATATGACAATCAGCGAGCAAATAGTAGGTAAGAGCCAGGCCATTAAGAAGGTCTTCAACGCCGTTGCCAGGGTTGCCCCCACAGACAGTACTGTCCTTATAACAGGGGAGACCGGCTCGGGGAAAGAAGTAATGGCCAACGCTATTCACAGGTTAAGTAAACGGGCGGACGCACCTTTTGTGGCCATAAACTGTTCAGCTATTCCGGAGAATCTGCTTGAAAGCGAACTTTTCGGCTATAAGAAAGGCGCGTTTACCGGAGCAAATGCCGATAAACGCGGCTTGCTTGAAGAAGCCAATCAAGGCACGCTCTTTCTCGACGAAATAGGCGATATGAATCTTGCGCTTCAGGCGAAGCTGCTTCGAGTTCTTGATGATGGTCAGGTCAGGCGCGTTGGGGACACCGAAACCAAGAAGGTAAATGTAAGAATAGTAGCCGCTACGAACAAAAACCTCCGGAAAGAGATCGAAGCGGGAAGGTTTAGGGAAGATCTCTTCTTCAGGCTCAACGTTGTAATGCTCAATGTCCCGCCGCTGCGCGACAGAAAAGAGGATATCCCGGCCCTTATCCGTTCTTTTCTTGAGAAGTACAACAATGAGAGCGGCAAGGATGTTTTAAGGATATCCGACGAAGCGCTCGCGGTGCTTATGAATTACGATTATCCGGGAAACGTCCGCGAGCTGCAAAACACCATTAAACACGCGGTAGTCTTCTCTGATAATAATATGATTACTAAATCCTCTCTGCCTCCGTCTATTCCAGGGCAGCCGCTGCTTTCTTCCGGAGATTCTGTCCGTGTTGAAACGCTCATTAAAGGCGGGAAGTTTATTAAAATATCTGAAATTGAAGAGAAGCTCATTTCCGAGACGCTTTCCCTTACCGGAAACAACCACACCGTCGCGGCAAGGTATCTCGGGATTTCGCGTTCAACCTTGTGGAGAAAAATGAAAGAGTATGGCATGGAATGACTTCAGTCGATTACGCTGATTAGAAAGAGATATTACGCAGATTAGGAATTGATTGAACATTGCCGGCGGGCAAAGCCGGAGGGATGAGTATGAAAGCGAAAAAACTAAACAAGGAAACAGTAACCTTGAAAGACGGACGCTACCTTATATATTACTCCTGGACGAAGGGGAATACGGGTGGAAGGCAGAGGACGGAAGACAGAGGGCGGAAGACAGAGGGCGGAAGACAGAGGGCGGAAGACAGAGGGCGGAAGACAGAGGGCGGAAGACAGTAGACTGAAGACTGAAGACAGAGGGCAGAAGACCGTAAAGCTTAACCGGAATAATTGAAAGACAGGATAACAGGGGGCAGAGATGGCGGCTAAAGAGCGCGTGGTTGTGACGGGCGGAGCCGGATTCATTGGTTCGCATATTACCGACTTGCTGATAAGGAAAGGCTATGAGGTAGCGGTTTTTGATGATTTGAGCACGGGAAAGAAAGAGAACATTAATCCGAAAGCCAAATTTACGCGGGTGGATATCGCTTCTCCGGCGCTGCTTTCCGCCCTGAAGAAATTCTCGCCTCAATACATAATACACGAAGCGGCGCAGATAAGCGTTTCACGGTCTGTAAGGTTCCCTCTGGAAGACGCCAGGGTTAATGTTACCGGGGCGCTGAACCTTCTGGATTACGCCGCCAGGAACAAAGTTAAGAAATTTATTTTTGCCTCTTCAGGCGGCACAGTCTACGGGAAATATCCGGCGGATGAAAACTGCCCCCTTGACCCGATTTCTCCGTACGGCATCACCAAAGCGGTTATGGAATGGTATCTCAGATTTTATCATAAAGAGTACGGGCTGAGGTATACTTCACTGCGCTATTCCAATGTCTACGGGCCCAGGCAGGACCCTCACGGCGAAGCCGGAGTGGTGGCAATTTTCTGCAGAAAACTCCTTGCAGGCGAAGCCTGCGTTATAAACGGCGACGGGAAATACATAAGGGACTATGTTTATTGCAAAGATGTCGCAAGGGCCAACTTTCTGGCTCTTAGATCTTCCGCGACAGGAGGGCTTAATATCGGGACAGGCATTTCTACCGATGTTAATCAGCTTTACTCCAAAATCGTCAAAGTGCTCGGAATAAATACGAAAGCAAAATACGGGCCTCACCGGGCGGGGGATCTTCGGAAGAGCCTGCTCGACTGGCGGAAAGCAAAGAAAGCGCTCGGCTGGAAACCTCTTACCGGGCTGGATGAAGGTATAAGCGAGACCGTCGGATTTTTCAGGTCAGAATTGAACTAAAAGCAGCAACATTTCCGGAGGAAATTGCTATGTCAGAACTCAGATGGAATCCGATGATGGAGGAGTGGGTAATTACTGCCACCCACAGGCAGGACCGCACGTTTCTGCCGCCCGCCGATTTTTGCCCGCTCTGTCCTACCAAAAAAGGGAAGTTTCCTACTGAGATACCCTCTGGATCTTATGAAATTGCCGTTTTTGAGAATAAGTTTCCGTCTCTTCAGCGGAACGCTCCCCTCCCGGCTGTAAAACCGACAAAACTCTCACCGGTAAAGCCGGCGAGAGGCATATGTGAGGTTGTTGTTTTTACTTCAAAGCATGCCGCGACACTTGCCGGCCAACCGGTTGCCGAGATTTACAAGCTGGTAAAGGTTTGGAAGGACAGGTATGAAGATCTGGGCCGCAGGGATTTCGTAAAATATGTTTTTATCTTCGAGAATAAAGGCGAGGCAAACGGAGTTACACTTCATCACCCGCACGGCCAGATTTACGCTTTCCCGTATATCCCGCCAAAAATTGAGAAAGAACTTTCCGCCGCTAAAAAACACAAGAGTGAAACGGGACGCTGCCTCTTCTGCGACATAATTAAGCAGGAAAAGAAAGACGCCAAAAGGATTGTCTGCGAGAACAAGGAGATGACTGCCTTCATACCTTTTTACGCAAGGTACCCTTACGAAGTTCATATAATGTCAAAAAAGCATCGCGCTTCTTTGGCGGAATTCACGGAAAATGACCTGCAGGGCTTCGCGGAAATATTGAAAACACTGCTGCTTAAATATGACGGGCTTTTCGGAATTTCTTTCCCATATATTATGGTAATGCACCAGGCGCCGACGGACGGAAAGAAGCATACTTCCTTCCACTGGCACATGGAGTTTTACCCGCCTCTCCGGACCGCGAAAAAACTGAAGTATCTTGCGGGATGCGAGGCGGGAGCGGGTTCGTTTATTAACGACACGCTGGCGGAGGAAAAAGCCGCTGAGTTGCGGAATGTGAAACCGAAGAGAAGGGGGAAAGCGTGAAGGAGAATATTGCCGCGCTAAAGAAGCGTTTTAGGGAGCTCTATCCTTCCGCAGGGGAACCGCGTGTCTTCGCTGGTCCGGGAAGGATAAATGTTATCGGCGGGCATACCGATTACAACCTGGGGTTTGTTCTTCCTTGCGCAGTTGACCGGGAAATACTCGTCGCGGCGTCAGTCAGACAGGACGATATTCTGTCGCTCTATTCAGTTGATTACAAAGAGTCCTTAGAAGTGAAACTAGGTTCGCTTAAGTTCAGCGAAAATCAGAAATGGGCGAATTATCTCATGGGAGTATTCAGTGTTCTGCTCGAGGACGGCTTTAAACTTAAAGGTATGAACATAGTTTTTGGAGGTAATATCCCGCAGGGA
>CAIWRR010000021.1 GCA_903915125.1 Candidatus Firestoneibacteriota bacterium
CCGGAGTTTTTCAGCGAATTTGACCTCAAAAGCAACCTAATTCACTTTTTGCAGAGTGAAAGAGGCACGGTAAGCCTCTAATCTTCTCTGCCTTGCTCCCAGTAAATTCTGTTTTCTTTCCGCTAAAATCACCTCCATTTTTCCATCGAATGCTTCCTGCGGTGTCACGTACTTAAGCGAACTGTGCGGGTCGTTGTTGTAAAGTCCTTTGAACTTCGGAAGCCATGAAATAACATCATCAGCAATAGGAAATCTTTTTGGAGCTTCACGATGGTACTTCATATTTTTATTAAGCGCTTCAATCCATGGTTCGTCATTTGGTGTATGCGGCCTACCGTAATAAACCGGGATACCCATTTCCTTTATCATAAAATTACGGAACTTGTCAGCAGTCATAGCTGACCCGTGGTCGGAAAATGAACTAAGATTTCCAAACAAGCCTTCAGGAATAAAATTTATGGCCTCCTGGAGGGCTCTGGTGAGGTCATCGGCACTGACACTTCTGATAGAGTGCCCCACATGAAGCAAGAAGCGGCAAGGAAGCAATAACACCGGTATTGCCCAAACAGTTATTCCTGTTTCTGAACGAAAAGCTTTACCGTCGTATGTAAGCAGAGAAATACCCTGGTCGAGAAGATCATGGGCTGAGACATGTTTCCCAAATTTCCTCTTAGGACAAAAAGGCTTCACAAGATCTTTTACCTTTAAATATCTGAAGACTGATGACATTGATGCGAAAAACGCTTTTGTATTATGGCCATATACGAATGTATGGCATAAAGGTTTACCAAGTAAATCCGGTAAAAACACAGCGTTCTGTATTATGTCAATCTCGTCTGGTTGCAATCTGTTCCAAGCCTTCCTATCTTTTTTAGATTTTGGTAAACTCCAGCGCCTATACTTTCTGACCTTGATATCAAATATCTCGCAGGCTTTCTTCTGTTTAAACCCCGTAGATATTGCTTCCTTGATAGCTCTGACGACAATTATTCTTACTTCTTCTGTGAAGTGACCCTTGAGAGGCCCTTTAAGACTTAGCTCGTCTTTTTTTTTAATAAAGCCAGCTCATGGCCGACGGTAGCGAGAGCGTCTTTCGTCTGAGAAAGCTCCCTCTCCAGTTGATAGACCTCTTCAACGGGGATTACGGCTTTCTTTTTCCCGCGTCTCGAAGGATTTGAGAGTTCCTGGATAACAGCTTCTTTTATCCTTTTCTTTAAAGCGATGAGATGCCAGGTCTTTAACCCGTGCCGTTCCAGAATTGTCTTTACCGGAGCTCCCGGCATTGCGCATTCCTGATATATCATATATAGTTGATCAGCCGTTAATTTTGGCTTCTTAGGTCCTTGGTTCTGCAGTAAGTCAGTCATTTTGTGTCTCCTTTTTTCTAGTCTACGCATAAATTCGCCCTTTAAGCAACCCTTAATATTTGATATACTCAAATAGGTCAAAAAAGTTAATTCCCTCTCAAAAAGAGGACACTATCGCTGAAAAATTGGGAAACCGCAAAGATAATTGCCAATGTTGTTGATCCAAGGCGCTTTGCAAACAAACATAAATTTTACAGTTATTGCGGCTTAGTTCGCCATCAAAGAATTAGTGATGGCACTAAGTATGGCAGTAATAAGATATTTGGAAACA
>CAIWRR010000022.1 GCA_903915125.1 Candidatus Firestoneibacteriota bacterium
AGACCGTGTAGTTATGCAGCCACCTGGAAAGGAATATCTCCTCAGGAAAGACCAACTGCCCGCCGAAGAATATCGCGTTCGGGTATTTTCCAAGTATTTCCGGAGCGGCATTCGTAATCCCATCAACCACATCGACATCCGTGACGGTAAATCCGTCCGCAAAATATCCCTGGGATTTCAGGTAATTGACATAGCGGTCCACGTCCTCCGTCAGTTTTGCTTTCAGGTTGTCCATCTCTCCTGCGCCCTTGAAGGAACCGCTGTCTATTACGCCCACTTCAAGGATAACGAAGTTCTTGAAGACGCCCTTCCACATCCGGAATACATTCAGAAGAGTGTGCAGGCCAAGCCCGTTAAAACCGTTAACCAGCACCACCGCGGTCTTCCCTTCCGGGTCATACTGCGTTTCGCCGCGATCCTTGATCTTTTTCTCGACAACTTCCTTTGTGGTCTCCGCAATCACAGGCACGACCAGCTCGTCCAGCCTGCGGAGCAGATTTTTCGTCTTGTTGTAATGACGTTTTATTATAGAAACAACGGCCACGAGCGCGCCGGTGATGAAGATAGTGAGCCAGCCGCCGTCGTGAAATTTAAAGGCCACCACGCTCACGAGTATTATGGAAGCCAGGACAAAACCCACGGCGTTTATCGCCAGCTTGCGGCGCCATTTCTTTTCTGTCTTCCTGCATTCCCACCAGTGTTTTACCATTCCCAGCTGTGAGAGGACAAAGGTCATAAACACGTTTATCGAATAAAGCACCACAAGGAAGCTAACCCTGCCTTTACTGTAAACAAGCAGAAGCAGGGAAGCAATGCCCATCATCAGCACGCCGTTCTGGGTTACCAGCCTGTCGGAGAGCGAAGTGAACCTGCTCGGGAACCATTTATCGGCGGCCATGTTCGCTATAACCCTTGGACCGTCTATAAATCCTGTCTGGGAGGCCACAAAAAGTATTGCCGCTTCCGAAACGAGGAGCACCGAAAGCATGGCTGTGCCAAAGCCTGTGTTACCGAATATTTCTCCAAATAGCACGGCGTTTAGGGTTTTGTGCCCGGCATTAGCACCTGAAACATCGTATAACAGGTAAGCGGTCATAAACCCCAGCACAAGGACAGAGAGCGAAATCGACATATAAAGCATGACCTTTCTCGCTGTCTTTACCCTTGGCTCTCTTAGGATACCTACTCCGTTGCTGACTGCTTCTATGCCGGTGTATGTGCCGGCGCCCATGGAATAGGCGCGAATCAGGAGGGCAAGAACCCCAAACTTTCCTAGTTTATCGACTGAAGACCCGACATCTGCGTATGTCTGCGCTGCAATTGAACCTAACTGGCTTGAGTGGGAGAAGAACGCGATAACCAAGCCCGCGATGTGGGTAAGAACAAACACAAGGAAAATGGGCATAAGAACCAGTACCGATTCCTTGATGCCCCTCAAATTAATAATAATAAGGACTATCAGGATTGCCACGGCAACAGCAACCTTGTATTGAAAATAGGATTCCGGGAGCAGTGAAAATATGGCGTCCGCGCCGGCTGCCACCGACAAGGTTATGGTTAACACATAGTCAATAAGCAGGGCGCAACCGGAGATCATTCCGACCGTCGGACTCAGAAGTTTGCTGGCGACCAGATAGCCGCCGCCGCCGGACGGAAAGAGCTCTACTATCTGGTTGTAGCTTGAACTTATAACGAAAATAGTTATTACCGCAGCAATTCCCACGAGAATGGAAAGGTGTGGGTGGGCGCTTAAAGCCCTGAAAGCTTCCTCAGGGCCGTAGCAGGAAGAAGAAATAGCATCAGAACCCAGGCCAATCCAGGCAAAGAATGCAACAAGAGCCAGCCGGTGAAATATTCCGCTCTCTGTGGGATCTTTGGCCTTGCCAATGATAAGATCTTTGAACTTGCTCAGCAGTGTCTGCTTCTCGCCGTTTTCGGTCGGTTGAATAAGGTGTTTCGCCACTTCTCCTCTTTTCCCCCAAAAAATATGCCAGATCACTCTGGCATCAGGTCAGAATTCTGTATATCTAATTCTATATGCGTTTGACCCGGTTGTCAATTGATAAAACGATTGCGATACCAACACTTTCCGGGTTTATGACAACCTCGGAAGAATATAGCTTAAAATAACAAAGAGGCATGTCCTTTTGGGAACATGCCTCCATATATATCCGGCAGGAATGCCTTATTTTTCGCTGTTTTCCAGATAGAGCTTTGAAAAATAAACGGTCACCGGCTGATCCATTGTTAGGTTCCAAAAGCCGTAGATAAAAATGCTGCTCAAATCAAGGATAGATTTTTCGTCATTGCAGGTCACGCCTGAAATCTTTATGTCTATATCATTCTTCCCGGGCTTTAGCGTAAGCGGCCAGTCTTTCCTGTTTTCCGGCGTGTTGGTGTTTTTCGCGCCCTTTATCATCCAGCCTATCTTCACTTCTTTATCGGACGGATTGTAGATTATCATCTTCGCGTTAGTGTAGGCGTTCCATGCGCCTTTTTTCGGCTTAAAGACCGCGATGTATGATCCCGATGTGGCAGTCTTCGCCCCGAACTCCACCTTCATGCTGAAATCCCCGGCCTTCTCCACATTCTCTTCCGACAAAGATACTTGCGCGTTGCTGTTGTCGTCAGCCATTTCCCCTTTGTTGAAACTTAAAAGGGTCAATTTCTTCGCGGCGCCAAAGCCGCAAAACA
>CAIWRR010000023.1 GCA_903915125.1 Candidatus Firestoneibacteriota bacterium
AACAACACAGTCCCGCCGGTTAAACTGCACTCGTCTATCGCCTGCTGGATAGCGGCAGTGTCATTGGCAATTCCGTCGCCCGCCGCCCCGAATTCTCCCGCATCCTTTATTCCGGTAAATCCTTCCGCCACTTATCCTCCCTTTACCCTGCCCTGACCCAATGCTTCTCAAGCGTTTTCTTTTTGAAGCGCGGCACAAATAAAAAAAACAGCCTGTACCGATCCCCCATTCTGTATTGTTACGCGGTACAGGCTTAACACAAGTTTAGTATCATCTATTTCCGCGCAATGTTCAATAGTATTTTCCACCACATATTAGCATATTCGTCTCACTATTAGCATTTTGACGCCATTGAGATTCAGGATTCGTCAAGCAGGTATTTGCTGGGGCTCTCCTTTGTAGCTTTCTTGAACATTCTGGAAAAATGGTTAAGATCGTAAAAACCGGTTTTTCCAGCTATCTCTCCGAGCGTGAAACGCTCTTTGCCTCTGATAAGTTCTTTTGCCTTTTCTATCCTTTTTTCCAGGATATATTCATATACTGTCTTTCCGGTATGCGCGCGGAACATTTTCGCAAAACTGCTTCTGCCCATCTTTGCGCGCCCGGCAATTAAGCCGATTGTAAGTTTATCGCCGATATTTTCGCCGATGAACGACTCGGCCTCTAAGATGGCGCATTCATACGTCCTGCTCCTCCTGACTACCCCAAGGCGCCGCCCCAAATAATCCATGATTTCACCGATACTGTCTCCGGAGTGCGCTTTTTCTATGCAAGTGGTTATCGCAGTTTTGATGTAATTATTTGATATAAAATCTCCGGGATAACAGGATCTTTCAATGCCTGCCGCCAGTTCCGCCAATTCCTTATGCTTCCTCACCAAGCGCAGGTTAACAACCGGCCTGGCTGAAAACATCACAAGTTTTGAGACCTCGCGTATCCTAGATTCTACCGAAGCGCTCGTCAAGAACTTTATCACCCTCATACTATCGCTGTAATTTGGCGTATCCGCAGGGATAGTAAACACTATTCCCTTGAAAAGCTGGGTGCATTCCGAACCGTCTCTTTTTTTTGGATAGGGCATAATTCCGATTTTTCCTTTCAGCGCGGAATTGGCATCCTTGAGAATATTGAAATAATCGTACTGCCAGAATATTCCGGACACAACCTTGCCTTCCGAGAACATTCGAAGCTTCTCTACCCAACCTAAACCCGCTTTTCGCGCTATCCTATAACGGATATTGCAATCAACCAGGAATTCCAGCACTTCTCTGTAGGACTCCGGACTGTAGATTGCCTTGCGGTAGCCAGGCGTGTTTTTTTGAGCAGCCGCGTTTTGAAGCAGCAGAAAAGCGGCTCCCTCTCCGGAGCCGGCATATATAAATCCATCCTGCATTCCCGACTCCTTTTCCATCACCCTTTTCACTTTAACCGCCAGATCGTCAAAACTCTCGAGTTTCGTCAGTCCGTATTTATCGAACAGGTCTTTTCTATACAACAAGTAGGAGCCGTTCAGAAGCGAGGGTAAAGCATAGAGACGTCCGTTATATCTGCAGGCCTCGAGAACTTCAGGATAATACTCTTTGGTCAGATTTGATTCACTTAACCCCTCGAGCAGGTGGCCGAAGGGCAGAATTTTTTTTTCACGCGCAAGCCTTTTGACAAGAAAAAGATCCTGAAGCACCATGCTGAACCTTTTTCCGCAGGATGCTACCAGTTCGTTATATGCCTTTCCGCCGGGATTATTGTGACCGGTAATGCCTACAAAACTCAGGCGCCTCCCGGGATTCTCCCTCGCGAACTTTTCGGAGAACTCGTTTTCGAGGGAGGCGTCGTCGGCGTTTGAAACAGCGAATATTTCCTGCTGTTTCTCCGCAACTGCAGCGCCTTTTTCCCTGACCGCAAGCCCTTTGGCTTCCAAAACAAGTGTTTTTTCGTCTTTTTCGAACTCAGCCGCCCTCAGTTTCAGTATCTTAACCCCGAAACTTTCTTCTCCTTCGCTGAAATTTCTCTTAAGAAAGATGAAGCCGTCCG
>CAIWRR010000024.1 GCA_903915125.1 Candidatus Firestoneibacteriota bacterium
ATTGAGCTTAAAACAGTGTTTTTTGGCTTCACCCACTTGGTTCCCTCCTTTTTATTGATTAAAACCCTCTATTACCCTTATTATATAACACTTTTAGCCATTTTGCATGCTCTATTTATTTTTTGATATGACGGATACAGGCTAATATAACTCCATCTTTGGAACACCAATGCCAATTATCATCACCACTACTTTCTTCCTGATAAAAACCACTATTCCATTCAACAATAAGGCTTCCATCACTAACGTACCTGCTTTTGATTGGATTATAGCATATCCCTCCATTGCTGTTTTGACTCACACTGTAAAGCTTTATAAAACCGGCGTGATCCGCAGTTAAACCATAAATCAGCCTTACTATCTTGTTTTTATGGGTTTTGATTAATTTATCTTTGTTTTTAATGAATTCCTCTTCAGTGATAACCTGGTATTTTATTCCCGTCTGTTGATAGAATAAATACTTGTTTTCAAACCAATAAGTTCCACTAATGACAATAACAGAGTCGGCGCTTAAATCAGTCCTGTCTTGGCCGCTTAAATACATAGCGAGTAATTCTCGCGGGTATTTAGTGAAGGCATTAAACCTTCCGACAACAATCCTGTTATCTTGCGCCGTTATGCAAACAAAAACAAACATAAGAAGAGAGCAAGTTATCAAAAATACATTCTTTAGCAAACGTTTTCCTTCTATTATTTCACCAACATACAAGAACCCGCTGACAATACAGATGATCGCACCAAAATAAGACAAGTATATCGGCAAATAGCCGACCCCCCAAAACATATCTTTTTGAATAGTAATTGATACCGAAGTGAGCATATTCGGCAAAAAGAATAGAAGAGCACCAACTATAGCAGTAAGTTTCTTTTGACCGCCAAAAGCGCCCTTAATCCACACATAAATTAATGAACCTGTTAATGAAAGGGCAACAACAATATCCTGAGCCTGAACATTACGAATAACATTCAAAATCTTCTGAGAGAATATGTTCCTTGGATTTATAGAATAGTAACTCATTGGCAGGCTAGCAACTAATTGAAAGTAATAAGTCTTTAAGATATCAAGAGCATTATTGCTTACTGTATATCGTTCAGTAATCACGCCGGTTAATGATCTCAAATACAATGAAACAAGTATAATTATTCCGCTGAGTAGAAAATACGGAATGGCCAGTTTAGCTCCCAACTTCCATTCGCGAAGTTTATTGACTGCCACTGCTGCGAAAATAATGCAAAAGAGATATGCAACTTCGTATGTTAACAGAGCGCATAAAAATAGAATTAGACTCAGCACTAACAAACTTACCTTGCGTGAATCTAGATATTTAATGAAAAGTATTAGAGATGAAAACAAGTATGTAGTAAGTACCAGCAGCAAGCAAGCAAAACTTAGGACTGCATCATGATACAACCTCAGTTGAAGCATACCAAGCGCGCTGAGACAAAACAGCATGGATGTTGCTTTCCTAAATCCAAGAACTCTTAAGAGAACATAGAATAAAATGATATTTAAGCAGACATTAAACAAGACGAATATTTTGTAATAAATAACCTGGCTAAAAACGCTCCAAACATAATTAGCGTAGAAAGCACCCGGATAGAATCTGCCCTGCTCCGTAACCCAATGTCTGAAATCTGCCCATGTAAGAGAAGAAAGTGAAATACCGTTGAATTTAGCAACCGAAGGATTTAGCGAATTCATCTGGTCATCACCTGAATAGCCGCTTTGAAGGACAGGAAACAAAATAACAAATGTCATGATAGCCAAAATAATATAAGGCAAATATCTTTTCTGCAACAGACCGTTCAACATTCCTTACCCCCTCAAAACAATTTTCTTCAAGATTCAAGAACTGCGATTCTTGCCAGTTCTCTGGCAACTATTATAGCAAAACGGTCTCTTTCTACCAACTTTAGAACCTTATTCAAGCAACCAGATCTGAATATCTCCACAGCAAAACATTATTCAAAACTTTCATTTCGTTGTTTTAGAATGTCCCTAAATACTTTCAATGTTTCTTTTCCGCATTTCTCCCAGGTGTAGCGTTCAGCTGTTTTCAGTCCTTTCTCCCTCAGTGAAGAACTCAACATTTCACTTGAAAGAACCTCTTCCATTCTGGCTGCCAGCTCGGGAATAGAGTGAGGATTAAAATATAAAGCTCCTTCCCCGCAGATTTCCGGAAGGCTTCCTCCGGTTGATGAGACTACCGGGCAGCCGCAGGCCATCGCTTCCAGCGGGGGAAATCCAAACCCCTCGTAGAAGGAGGGCATTACAAAAAGGGAAGCGTTCCTGTAAATTTCTGCCAGAACCCTGTCGTCTTCCACGCTCTCTATCAGTTTGATGTTGCCGTCCGCAGTCAACGCCTTTTTATCTGTATTCCAGCTGTCAAAACCGACCAGGGCCAGCTTGTATTCCGCCTTCAGAGCCGGCGGCAGGTTTCTATACGCCTCAAGCAGCCCCTGTATATTCTTTCTTGGCTGAATCGAACCGACATAGAGGATATATTTGCCGCTCAATCCCGTATTAACGGAGGCATTTTTATTCAGGTTGAATACATTGAAGTCAAGGCCGAGATAAACACTTTTAACTTTTTGTTCCGGGTATCCATAACGATCAATTATCTCTCTTTTTATTGTTTCGGAACAGGTCAATATAAGATCGGCCCTGGAGATATTCTTTTCAAAATTCTCGCTGAAAAATTTAAAACGGTAGTCCGGAGTCCAATCGCGGTTTAGAAAAGAAAGATCAAAAACCATTATGACAGTCTTCCCGGCTTTGACCGATAATTCCGGCACAAAGTTAGTCTCGAAATAGACATCAAATTCCTGCATGCTTAGGGCCCTGCGGCTTGCAAGTTTCTTAACCCTTCCGTACAAACCCCGAACCTTCGGAATCTGCATAATGAACTTCCTGAGACCTTCCATTTTCTTAATGCCGCCCATTCCAGCGAGGGCAAAATCCAGCGAGTTTACCGACACCCCCCCATAATAAAAAGAAAACTCGTTGCCCGGGCAGGTCTTCAGGAATTCTTCTGAGATTTTCAATACATAGTTGCCGACACCGGTTTTCTTCGTCAGCAGCGGCTGCGCGTTTACAAGTACTTTCATTTCTTACCGGCCTTTAAGCGCTTCAAGTCAGCTTCTACCATCAATCCGACCATCTCTTCAAACCCCGTTTCAGGAGCCCAGCCCAGCGTTCGTTTTGCTTTCCCCGGATTCCCGATTAGAGCGCCGGTGTCAGCCGGCCTGTAAAATTCAGCGGAAATTTTAACCAGTATCTTTCCGGAACGGCGCGAGACGCCGATCTCTTTAACGCCTCTTCCCTTCCAGTCCAGCTTTTCTCCGGTATAAGCGAAGGCTGCATCTACAAAATCGCGTACCGAATTACTCTTACCGGTGGCAATGACATAGTCAGACGGCGAATCCTGGCAAAGCATAAGCCTCATTGCCTCAACATAATCCCCCGCATAACCCCAGTCGCGCTTGGCGCTGATATTTCCGAGCACCAGATTCTCCTGCAGCCCGAGGCTTATCGCTGCCGCCGCGCGCGAAATCTTGCGTGTTACAAAACCGGTTCCCCGAAGCGGCGACTCATGATTGAACAGTATCCCCGAGCAGGCAAACGACCCGCGTTCCTTCCTGAACAGTTCCACATACTTCTGCGCCAAAAGCTTGGATTCGCCATAAGGGCTAATCGGATTCGGAATCTCTGATTCGCCTATCTTCCCTTTTCCCGCACCGGCATAAATCTCGGCGCTGGAAGCTTGAAATATTTTCGCCTCAGGACACGCTCTTTCAGCGGCAGTGAGCAGATTCCTCACCCCTAAAGCATTTATTGACTTTGTCAGACCGGGCTTCTTGAATGAAAGACCGACTGAGCTCTGTCCGGCAAGATTATAGATTTCATCCGGTTTTGTTCTTCCAAGTATTCTTTGAACGGAGGATTGGTCAGTGAGATCAAGCCGCGACGCTTCAACATCTTTATCAGCTTTGAGATATTCAAGGTTTACAAAGCATCTCCGCGAGACGCTAAGATCCCCGCCAAAAACCCGATATCCGGACAACAACAGGCTCTTTGCCAGGTAAGCTCCATCCTGACCGAAGACTCCCGTAATAAGCGCCTTCTTCATTTGTTGTCCATCCCGGACTCTCCTGACACTTTAAAATTCTCCAGAGCAAATCGCAGATTTCTAAAATCATTTTCCGCAACTACTCTCGGAGCGTTCGAACTGAAAACCACCCTGTTGACTCCCGGAGCAAGTTCAAGAACCTTGCTGAAGGTCCTCCTTGAAGACGATATATTTATTCTCTCAGCCTGCCCGCGGTATTCTATTTTTAACTCTGACTCTGCCGCGTAACCCGAGTAAACACATGCTTTGATTGTGACTGTTTTTGGCGTACCGGAAAGGTTTACCAACTGAACTTCGCCTCTTGACGCGCACCAGCGCCATTTTCTGTTACCCTGTTTTTCCTCAGGATAAAACCGGGAAAGCCAGAGAACATTTACCTGCTCAAGGCCGATTAGCTGTTTCCTGAGCCGTTCGATTCCGGCAGCGCCATTCCTTCCCAACAAAACGCCGGAATATGCGGAAAGGTCAAAAAAGGAGAGCCTCTTATTGGCGCTTACCACAGGGCTCTCATTCAGGATATTTCCAATACGCTTCTCAAGAGCCGAGCCGTTATCCGCATATCCAAATCTGTCTATATATATGCCTGAATAGCCAAGCGCAACGACAGCCTCCAGCATCTTTTCAGCGGGGAGTTCCGCGGTATTCCGGTATATCTCATCCCCAATTCTTCCTTTTATCACCCCATAACTCCAGCGCAGATTCCTCGAATTAAGATAACCGCGGAACTGTTCATAATCTCCCATCTTATTGACCGGCGGGTTCTCCGGATAGGGAACATACGGAAGCTGAAATATCATGGAGTTTTCCGGAAGTAGTTTTTCAATTCCGGATACAAACTGCCTGTCCGAGAGGTATTCCTGTTTTATTCCCTCGCTGGGAGACATCCTGGTGGTCTGATCAAGAACACCTGCCATCATTATTGCCAACAAAAACGGCATTAACACCCGATTGGACTTAATAAACTTCCTTTCTTTTGCCATTTGAATCAACTTGTCTATGATGACAACACAGGAAAAAAGCGCAAGGAAGGCTATAAATATGCTAATACGGTTGTACGCCCTGATTTTTGGGCTTATGAGCAACGAGAAAACCGCGCCAAATCCTCCTACAACCGCAAAAAGAAGCGCGCCAAGATTCAGCATCCCCAGTTTTTTAAGTAAAATTGAGGTTTCGTTTTTCTCCTCGTCTTTTACGAAAAGGAATACAAGCAGGGCAAAAAAACCTAACGCGCCGAGCGCACCCAGGGCCGCAGAATCGTTCTCGTTGACCAGCGGGAAAATATTATAGAAATTCTTTATCCTTGACAGAAAACTAATTCTGTGTCCTGTTACAGGAAGCACAATTTGCGCTATTTTTAATCCGTATAATTCGCTTTCAACCGGGCTTCTCACTGCTACTTCCGGATTCTCGCCGAAGTTCTTTTTGTAAATGATGCTTGGCAGCAAATTAGCGGTCACAAAAACAAACACAAGAATTACCGGAACGAGGCAGGAAAGCGCATTCTTAAAAGATTTGTCGCGCAAAAGGCATATAAAACCGGAAAGCATAAAGAAAAAACAGGCAAAGTATGCGTAGTAAATCCCTGAGCAACCCAGAAGCGCGCAGCCAATCAAGAACACAACCGACCTGTATGTCTCGCCCTTTGTCTTAAAACGCAGGAAAAAGTTGCCGTTCAATATTTCAATGGAAATCAGAACGGCAAAAGGAACCGTGAAATAGCAAGCAAGGAAAAGGTGGTTGATGCCTCTCCAGAAGTGGTAAGGAAGGAAAGCAAACAACACGCTCCCTATTATTGAAGCAATAATAGACTGCCTGAAATACCTAAAAACAAACATAGCCGCGATTACTGAAAGTGGAAAGCTGACAATAAAGATCAATTGCATTATCATTTCCCATTTATGCGTGAAAATTGACAAAACGCTTGCAATTCCATAGTGGAGGGAGTCAGATGCAGGAAAATCGTTAAAATTTGCTCCGTACGGAGCACCTATTCTGTCATTTGAGAGATAACTTCCCTTTTCCAGAAAACCCTTCATTGTGGCGGCACTAGATAGACTGTCCCAAGAGTAGGAATAGGGGATTTTTAAATCCTGCTTCCAGGCATTTGTGACATAGACAAAGAAACCAAGGCAGATTACCACTGCCAGCAAATAGGCGAGAACTTCTTTAAACATTTGCCCCTTATCTTTCATTGCCTCTCCCTGTTAACCTACTACCCCTTTCAGCCTTTCATAAAACGAATCTATAGAATAGTTCTTCTCGAAGTATGAACGTGCATTAGCCGCTAAATCGGAATTGCTTTCTCTTCCGGCAAGCAGCTTGTCCAGATTCGAGCAGAATTCATTTCTGTCCGTATAACTGTATCCTGCCCCGGAATTATCAATATGTTCTTTCAAGACTTCACAGCGCGCGTTTACCAGCGCCGGCGTCCCCATCATAAACGCCTCAATAAGAACAATCCCGAAACTTTCGAACCGTGACGGATGAATAAAGGCCGCCGCGTTCTGCATGAGGGACAGTTTTTTTTCCTCAGAAACATAGCCGCAGTATTCAATCCCTTCATGCCGGTAGTTCTTTAGATGCCCGTCGCCTATGGTAATAAGTTTTATCTTTCTGTTATTGGCGTAATAATGCTCAAAAAACTTAAAGAGTTCAAGGACGCCTTTATTCTCCTCAAGCCTGCCTGCATAAAGGATGTAATTTTTTAACCTTCCGGGACTTGCGCCGGGAGCAAATTTGTCAGGAAGACCAAACCCGATTATAGAGCCTTTGAGCGCGCTTCTATAAACCACTTCCTCTGCAAATTTCTTTTCTGCCGCCGTTAAAAAAAGCTGGTGGCAGTCCTTGTATTTTCGAAATATCGGCATAAAAACAGGGGATTCATTGTGATAAGTCGGGATCATAAACACCTTTGACTTGTCAGCAACTTCATCTACGCCGAAGTAAGTCTGCGCGTAAATATATGTCATGAAGATAAATGCCGAATACCTTTCATTATTTGCCCTGATGAATTGAAGCAGCCGTTTTGAATACGGCCCCTCATTTTTAATCCACTCTTCGCAGAAAGAAAGCGGCATGTAGCCGGCGGATTGCAGTATTTTCTCTCTCTTTTTGCCGGCTGTATTAGCGTAAAAATCTATGGGTATTGAACTCATATACAAACCGTCAAGCTTGTGCCAGTACGCGCTGCGTCCAATATCCACCCTGAACCTTTTTATCGTCAGGTTATCGGAAACCTTCTCGTCTCCTTCCTGAAAATAGTTATCCCAAGTTACATGGTCTTTAGCGGTGGTTGTCAGTATTTCTATATCATAATGGCGCGAAAGCACTTTTGAGGCCGCCAGGGCGTAGCTTTCAGAACCTCCGATAACATTCTCGCCGCATCGCTGAACAACGACCGCCAACCGTTTCATAATATCCTCTTGAGCGGGCCAAGAAAGAGCTCATCCCTGTTAAATGAAATGTGCTTGCGGTATTCCCCGCTCCCCTTCCCTGAAAATTCAACCCGCAGGTCCAGATCATGGAAGAAAGTATAAATAGCTGCCGCAAGTTCTTCCGTGGCGCAATCGCCGCAGTCATAAACCCCCGCATTCTTAACCGCGTTTTTTCCGAACGACAGAACAGGCAGCTTGAAATACTGGGCCTCAAGCGTGCGCTCAGTCATTCTGCCGCAGTCCGAAGGCAGAAGAAGAATATGCGAGGCAAGAAAGACCGCCTTCCTGCGGCTTAAGGTTGGACGGCCTATTTGCACAATTTTCCCGGAGAAGCCATAAGGCTCTTTGATGTTTTCTCCGGCGTTTTCATCCGCAGAAAAACTGTCTACTATCAGGAGCCTGATCTTCTTTTCAAAGAACTTTAGATATTTCCGCACTGCAAGACCGGCAAACTCCATCAAATCCCGGCCCGCGCCGGCGGCATCAATAAGCACATTAATATTCCCGTCTATAAGCCCGTGCAAATACTGCATATCAGCCTTTATCCCGTCATAATACTCGGCGTCATAGTTGACCGGGAGGAGGCACAGCCTGCTCCTTTCTATACCCGCGGCCGCGCAGGCTTCAAGAGAACGCTCGGAGTCACAGTAATTTATGTCGGCAGACGCAAGAACCGCTTCTTGAGGTGAGACCAGGTATTCACCGAAGTAACGAACCGCTGTTTTGCAGGCGGAACCGGCAAGCAAAGCGCAGCCGCTCTCCCATTTTTCCGCGTAATTAAGCAGAAGCAATGAACCTTCCAATCCTTCAATTTTTTTTATTTTTTCAGCGAGACGCGTCGAGGCGAAACTGCCGTCGGCGCATATCTCAACCTCATATCCGGCGTCTATCAAGCGGTTTTTTTGCCAATCAATATCCTTGAGAACCGCCTGACCGGAGTTGAAGCTTCTTAATGCGATAAGGGCCTTCATTTAATCCTCACCGCGGCTTCGCGGCGATAAGCGCGTATTCCTGAGCCATGTTGAATTTTTCCAGGATGTTTTGGAGCTTGTCATTCTCCGCAATCTCTACGAATTGAACCGGTGAAACCCTTTTTATCTCTATTTTCTCAAAACCTACTGAGGCAGCCAGAAATTCAAGGGTCAAGGGCAGTATAGGAGTCTGGTGGGACAGGTCCAGATAGAAATTCGGCGACATTACAAGTAAACTTTCTGGATTTGGAGTCTCAAATATAACAAGCCCTCCGGGTTTTAGCACCCGCACGGCTTCTCTGAACATGGCGACCAGATTCCCCGCTCCAAGATGCTCGACAAGATGAAAGGCCGATATCACGTGCGCGCTTTCCGCGGCAGACTCCCTGAGAAATCCAATCGCGTCCCCTGCTCTTACGTCTAACCCCAACTTCACACATTCCTGCACC
>CAIWRR010000025.1 GCA_903915125.1 Candidatus Firestoneibacteriota bacterium
ATCCGTTGACCGTCCGTCCTCCGGCTCCGCCGGATTGCTAACAACTGATTGCTAATTACTAATTAGAAACTCACGGATCGTGATTTTATCAGCCCACAGTCTTCAGTCTTCCGTCGTCAGTCCACGGATCTTGCGCATCCGCCCTTCTGCGCCTCTGCGCGTCAATCCTTCAGCCCTTTAGCATCCAACCCTCCAACCCTCTAATCATCCAACAGTCCTCCGTCTTCTGCCCTCCATTCCATGCTGGCCCTTAAGCCTCCAACCTTCCAACACTCTAAGCCTCCAACTGTCCTCTGACCTCCGTCCTCTGACCTCAGCTTTATCTTTCAGATGCCGGAGAAAACCTCACCCTTTAGGGTGAGGTTTTCTCCGGCATGAATAATATTAACACACCTATAAAGAGAAACTCCGGCCTTCAGGCCGCAGAGTTTCATAGTGCCACAACCTGCCTCTTATCCGCCGCTTCATACCCTTTCAGCACCACTTCCAGCGCTATCCGGGCTTCTTCTCCGCTTATAGGTACAGGCCGGTTCTTTAGTACGGCATCAGAGAAGAGCTCAAAAAATCTTTTTCTTAGATAGGAGCCCGTGTCTTCGGGGTTTTCAACCGGCACGGTATTCCATTCGTTTGCTTTTAGGCCGTCCCTGTCTTTAGTCACAAAAACTTTTAATGGGTTGGTCAGCATTATCTGCCCATCGGTTCCGGCCAGCCTGTGAATGTTTTCAAATTTGCCCGGGAGCATCGAACTTGACTGCACCACTCCCGTGGCTCCGCCTTTGAAACGTATAAGGATAGTCATCAGGTCTTCGACTTCAACTTTTGTGGCATACGTATCATATTCCGCTGAGACACGTTCAGCTCTGAGGCCGGTCATAAAGTAGAAGAAATCAATGTAGTGACTGCAATTCATCAGCATCGCGCCGCCGCCGGCTTTTGCTTTGCTGGCTCTCCAGTCGGTTGTTACCACCTTGTCCCAACCCATTGTCCAATAGGATTCCGGTTTTAAGGCCATATCCTGGATTTGCAGGTAGACGATTTTTCCAAGAACCCCTTTTTCTATGAGCTCCCTGGCTTTTTGAACTTCGGGGCGGTATCTGTTTACATAAGGCACGGCAAGCTTAACGCCGGCGTCCTTGCAAACCTTTATCATCTCGTCAGCGTCTGCCAGCGTCGTGGCAATAGGCTTTTCCATGACGACATGTTTCCCGGCTTTTGCGCATTCTAACGCTACAGGCTTATGCAGGAAATGCGGAAGACAGACTATAACAGCGTCAACATCAGCGTCTTTGCAGATGCCGGCTACATCCTTGTAAATCATGCAGTTATTGGCTTTGCCGAATTTTTCGGCATAGTCTTTATTTACATCCATGCAGGCTGTTATAACAGAATTCTCCGTCCTGGCTATTCCTTTTGCCTGCCAGTATGCGATTTCTCCGCAGCCGATAATTCCATATTTCAATTTATTCATCTTGCCTCCTACGAATAGTAGTTAATTATACACCAAGCCGGGCGAAATATTAAATGTTTAATATGTGAAGCGCGCAAAGAGAAGAAAGAAAATAATCACATGTGACAGATTGTTGCTCACATCTGCAGGAAAAAACAAAAATATTCAAAGCCGAAAAGAAATGCATGCTGGCGCATGGATTATTGTGCTAATTACTATTAGTAAAAAAATAAGGAGGCTTATGACGCTTACAACCGAAAGAGGACAGTCCATGACCGAGTATGTGTTGATAATAGCCCTGATTGTCGGCGTGATTTTCGCGGCTTTTCAAATATTCGGACCGCAGCTGCAGGGCGCGCTCTCGGCGATAGGATTGAAAATCGCCGGCGCTGCCGCAAAATAATGACGGGAAGGAAAGGAAAGGGCCAGGCCGCTGTTGAATCCGTGCTGGTTATTCCATTGCTTGTCATGCTCTTCCTGTGCGTCTTGCAGACGGGACTCTTCTTTTTCACCTATTATATGGTGAATTACGCTTCCTATTGCGGGGCCAGAGCTGCAATTGTCCATTGCCGGCCGTCCGGCAATCCCTCGCTTTTTGCGCGGTCCGCTGTCTTCGTGGTTCTATCCGCTCTTAGCAATGATCTAAATCCTGCCGTTGCGGCTGGTTCTGCGCGCTGCCGTAACCTGGGCGCGGAATATGAGGTATCCGTCACATATCCCTGCAGATCAATCGTCCCCATCTTCGGCAGGCTCATTGATTATCTGCCTATTACTGCATCCACGAGTCTGCCAGAAGCCCTATGAAAAAAAGAGGCCAGGCCTATGTCTCCTTCATTCTCCTTCTGCCCGCAGTGTTTCTTGCGCTTGCGCTTATAATAGGAGGAGGCAGGCTCGTTTACTTGCGGATGAGGCTTCAAAACGCGGCTGACGGCGCGGCCTATTCCGCGGCTCTCTGGCAGTCCCGCGGCCTAAATTGCATAGCCGACTTGAACTGGGCTTTGCTCGCGGCCGAAGGAAGCGAGGTCGTTACCCTGAATTATGATTTTAAGGTAACGCGCGCAGTCTCGGAGGCGCAGAGCGCCGCGATGAAAGCATTCCCTGGTGTTTCCGCGCTTGCAATGTATGATAATTTCGGAAAGAACAATGGCGGAGGAAAGTGCCTGCCCCTCTTAACAGGGTTAAAGGACGCGAGAATGTTCTCTCTGAGGCTGAGGACGAAAAAAGCACTTCTGTACGTTGAAAGGGATACTCCGGCTTTCTGGCACAAGCAGGAGGAGAACGGTCCGATTATACGCGTAGTTTGTGAAAATCCGCCGGAAGAATTCCCTCTTTCCGGAATTCTTGGCAGGTCAATACCGGAAATGTGGGCAGTTGCCGCCGCGCTTCCTGCCCTGGAAGGCGACGCCGGCACAAGCCTGTCTCTTTTCGGAGATCTATGGGTTCCAAAATACTATCCAAGGCTTACGGCTGTTGATGTTAAGGTGCCATTCCTCAAACTGGCGGTGCTGCATTGAGAATAAAGGGTTCAGCGCTTGTAGAATTCGTGCTCTGCGTACCGGTTCTGCTTGTTCTCTGGCTGGCATTGTTTCGCATAGGCGCGGTTTATGCCGTAAAGCAGCGCCTCTGTCTCGGCGCGAGATATGCGGCATGGACTGACAGCGGAAGTTCAGCTGATCCGGCGGTGCGGGCTCGTGTGAGTTCGGTCTGCGCGTCGCAGTTCCTTGACCCCGCAAAACTTTCCGCGACCGGGGGGCTTAAAAGTTTGAAGCTATATTTTCTAAGCAATGAAACAGCGGTCGAGCTTTCCTATCCGGTAGAACTTCCCGTGACCGGTGTTTTTGCGGTGTCCGAGGGTTTTACTCTCTCCTGTAGTACCTGGGGTTTTAGCAATATATCCGGCAGAAAGGCCTATTATGAGGATAAGTTGAGGCGCGGTGATTCTGATTTTAGGAATTGGAGAGGAGCCGGTGATGAAGAAAAGTATGATTTTAGCGGTAATAATTAGCGCTGCGATTTTTGCTTTTCCCTGCCGGCTGTTTCCTGTTGTGTATGAGGACCGGACAGGCTCAATAAAAAGGATTGCTTTGCTGGACCTCAAAGTAAACGGCAGTCCTTCGCAGGGAAATGTTTTTGCCCTGAAAGGCGCTCCTGACGATATAGAGCGGGTCTTTCTGGAATATAACGCCGCGGATGGCTATTTATACAGGGGTAAAAGTAAGTGCTATATGTTATTTCGCAAAGGGTCAGTGAGGCGTCTTGGATTACTTATTAAGCAGGAATATGGTGCAACGGCTGTTTGCCTGGATAGCCTTGAAAATATCTTTGGGCAGGCGCGCGCGCCTCTTCCATCTGAAACGGGAGGATTGGAGCCGCCGCCGGGCGCTAAATGTATTCTAAATTTGGGGTTCGGTGAGAATGGGGCTCTTTCGGCCATATATTCTGCCGAAAGCGGTATTACTTCGCTTCTTGAGTCTTTTACTTCACAATTCCGCGCAAAAGGCTGGTTTGTTTCATGGAGCGGAAAAACAGGGCCGGAACAGGGGGCAATAATAGGTTCGCGCGGAGCCGAATGGTGTTTTGTGGCTTTTAATCTGGGCATTTGCGTATTTTCTTACGGCCGGGAAGGGAGGCAAAATGAAAAATAGGAAATTACTGCTTGCAGCCGGGATGGGAACAGCGGCCTTTGTCATTTTTTATATTTATTTTAAGGTTAAAGAGAACACTCTTCTCTCAAAGGCGGCTGTGAACAGAGTGATTGTCTCGGCAAAATACATCGCTCCGGGAGTTTGTATAACTGCCGATATGTTAAAGGAGGTTGAGTTTCCGGAGATGTATGTTCAGCCGGGCGCGGTTAGGAAAAAAGAGAACGCTGCCGGTTATCTTGCAGCCGCGCCTATCTCAGAAAACGAGCAGATTCTGGCTAACAAACTGACAAAAGTCGCCGACAAACTTTCGGAAATAGTTCCGATAGGGATGCGCGCGGTCTCGATAGCGGTAGATGATTCTGCCGGGCTTGACGGAATGGTGAAGCCCGGTGATTATGTTGATGTTGTCGGCGCGTTTGAGGATGCAGGCAGCCGCGGCGTTTTTTCGGCAACGGTTATACAGTATTGCCAGGTGATAGCGTTTAACGGCGATTTCTCCGGAAGCCGCAAGAAAGAGGCAGGCCTGCCGTTCGCGCCGCTTGGGCGCTCAAACGCGACTCTGCTTGTAGAGCCGTCTGACGCTGAAGTTATTGTTTTTGCGGAGAATAAAGGGCGGCTTCGTCTTTCTCTTAGGAATCCCGGCGACGCTCAATATTCCCCGCTGAAAACCACAAATTTTTCTAATCTGCTCAAGAGCGCGGCCAAAGAAACTCCAAAAACGCAGGAAGGTCCGTCTCTTGAAATAATCCGCGGAACAGACGGAGAGAGAGTGAGGCTAAAATGAAAAATATATTATTGCTGCTGATATTTCTGCCGTTCTTCTGCGCCGGTGAAGAAAGAATACAGCTGACGATAGGAGAGTCAAAGATCGTAAATGTTGATTCTCCCAGAAAGGTGGCAGTCGGAGATCCGAAAGTAGCTGACATCAAGGTTGTATCCGAAAAAGAACTGCTGCTAATCGGAAAATCCTTTGGGAATACAACCCTGATAATCTGGGATAAGGACAGCGGCCAGGTTACAAGTCAGGTTATAGTGCTTCCATCCGACCTTGAAAAACAGATGGTGGAAATTAACGTTCAGGTGCTTGAGATAAAGAAGAGCAATGTTTCGGACCTCGGGATAAACTGGGCTGACACCGTAAAAGCCCTGGATATGGCAGAAGGCAGCATTCCTCCGCTCTTTCAGGTTGGTGACCTCGGCAGGCTGGAAAAGATAGAGCTTAAGTTAAACTCGCTTTTAAAGAACGGCTATGCCAGGATACTTGCGAAGCCCAGGCTCCTCGCCATAAGCGGTTCAAAAGCTTCATTTCTTTCCGGCGGGCAGATACCGGTACTCTATCAGGATCAATCCCGGTTGACCGTTGACTGGAAGGATTACGGAGTGAAGCTTGAAATTAAGCCTACGGCCGACCTGGCGGAGAACATTAATTGCGAATTAAGAGTGGAGGCCAGCAATATTGACTCTTCAAACGGAGCCAATTATAACGGCAATATAATCCCTGCCATAAAGACCAGATGGGCAAACACTTCCATCTATGTGAAGAAAGGCGGAACGCTGGTCATTGGAGGGTTGCTTCAAACTGAGGAAACAAGACGCGAAGAGGGCATACCGCTGCTGTCTGACCTTCCGCTGCTCGGCCTCCTGTTCAAGTATACGCACTCCGAAAAAGTCGACTCCGAACTCGTCATCTTCGTAACCCCCTCCCTTATCGGCAAGTAAAAAACAAAGGGGACAGAGCCTAGTTATTTTATTGCGGAGCCTATATGCCTAGAGTAGCAAGAATAATTGAGATTGGATCCCCACATCATATAACGCAGAGAGGAAACTATCGCCAGAAAATATTTGAAAAGAAGAAGGACTACTATAAGTATCTGCGATGGCTAAAAGAATACTCGGATGAATATGGCATGAAAATTATTAGTTATTGCTTGATGAGCAATCATGTTCATTTCATAGCAGTTCCTGAAAAGAAAAGCTCGTTTGCCTTGGCGCTAAACTTGACGCATATGAGATATGCTCAGTACAAGAATAAGGAACATAATGTTTGCGGGCATCTTTGGCAAGGAAGATTTTACTCGAGCATTTTAGACGATGAGCATCTTGTGAATGCCGTTAGATATGTTGAAAGGAATCCGGTGCGAGCCGGAATAGTCGAAAAAGCATGGAACTATGAGTGGTCAAGCGCAAAAAAAAGAGTAAATAATGAAACCTCGGATATTAATCTGCTTACGAATGAGTTCATGGAGAAAAGTATTAAAGGTAAATGGATGGAGTACCTGGATGAGAACGACGAAGAAGCGTATATGAAAGAACTGCGGCGCAGAACTTTAATGGGCCGTCCTTTTGTTGAAATTGAAGTATTGCGCGGTTTAGAAAAAAAATACAACTTGAGACTTGAGGCATTGCCTTGTGGACGTCCAAGAAAACTGCCTAAAAACTAGGCTCTGTCCCCATTGTTTGCTTTCGTTGACAACTCGGGCGGGCGGCTGTATAATCTGAGAGTTAGCGAATATCAGGGGAGAAAATGGAGAAGTTGATCGGTCTGCTGGAAAAAAGACACATGACCCGCATCGTCGCGTTCGGTTCTTCCAACACCGAACTCGGGTATCACTGCGAAGGGCATTTTAACTGGTTTAACTGGCTTGAGGTTGGGCTGGCCGCGCATGCCGGCAGGAAAATGGTCTGCGTAAACACAGGCGTCTCCGGCAATATCTGCGCTCAGCTGCTCGAGAGGTTCGACCGGGACTGCGCGCTTTTCAAGCCGAATATTGTAATAGTCACTATAGGCGGGAACGATTCCAACCCTGAACGCGGCATAACGCGGGATATGTTTCGCGAAGACCTGGAAACTCTGGCAGGCAAAATTGACTGCCTGGATGATGCCGTGCTGGTATTGCAGACCTACTACGCGTTCGACGCGGAGAAGTTTTCCGTGAAAGAAAGGGGCTGGGCAGAAAGTTTTCCGGCGTATATGCAGGTAGTCCGCGGCGTCGCGTCAGCCGGGGGCTACACGCTCATTGACCATCAGAAAAGGTGGGAGAAACTCAGGAATAAGGATATAGTCCTTTACCGGAGCCTGATGCGCGACCCGAAACACGTGAACCCGCTCGGCAATATGGTGATGGGCCTGGATACGCTCAGGGCCTTTGGCGCGGAGCTTTGCGGGGAACTTCCGGCGCAGTGCGCGGAAGGGCTTAAGATCCAGGGGATTATGGATAAACTAGAAATAGAGGGGCACAAATGAAAAAGATCGGCTGGCAGTTAAAGTTCGCGGTTGTGCTCCTGTTCCTTTCTTTCGCTTTTTATGTTCTGGACTACGCTATTTTTCACCGGCTCGAGGATCTTACATTCTATTTTATCAGCAATGTCGCTTTCCTTTTCATAGACGTCCTGATAGTCATGTTAATACTTCACAGCCTGCTTATTTACAGGGAAAAACAGGCAATGCTCAATAAACTGAACATGGTGGTCGGCACCTTCTTCAGCGAGGTTGGCGTTGAATTGATCCAGACCTGCATAAGAGTAGACGCGAGCCTGCCCGTCCTCGCCGCTAAACTTAAAATAACCGCCGATTGGAAAGAGAAGGATTTCCTTGAGGCGCAGAAGCACCTTGATAAGACGGATTTTAAGGCGGACGCTTCAAGACTTGATTTGCGTGAACTCAAGAGTTATCTTATCGGCAGGCGGTCATTTATGCTCGGTCTTCTTGAAAACCCGAACCTGCTGGAACACGAGTCTTTTACGGACATGCTCTGGGCTGTCTTCCATTTGACTGACGAGCTGGCGCACAGGAAAGATGTCTCGGCCCTGAATCCTCCGGATATAAAGCATATTTCAGGAGATATGAACAGAGCCTACAGGCTGCTGGCCATCCATTGGGTCGGTTACATGAAGCATTTAAAACAGGATTATCCCTATCTTTTCTCGCTTGCAGTCAGGACAAACCCGTTTGACCCTGATGCTTCAATAGAGGTTAAACAGTAAGGCCGGAAGTGGAAAACCTTTCTATTTACAGGCTAATATCAGATTGCATCCGCCTTGACTATGCCACTCCTTTTTGCTAAACTCAATGTCCGTGCCGCCAAAGAGGCGCGGAATACGCATTTGACAGGATGATAAATGAAGCTTGGTATAGTAGGGCTTCCGAATGTAGGGAAGTCCACACTTTTTAGCGCGTTGACAAGGTTGAGCGCGGAAATAGCAAACTTTCCGTTCACGACAATTGAGCCGAATAAGGGAATCGTACCGCTGGAAGATGAACGCCTCTTGGACCTCGCGAAGCTTATCCCGCATGAGAAGCTCACTTTCACGACTGTTGAATTTGTTGATATTGCAGGGCTTGTGAAAGGCGCTTCAAAGGGAGAAGGGCTGGGAAATAAATTCCTTTCCCATGTTCGCGAGGTTGACGGCATCGTCCACGTGGTCAGGTGTTTTGAGGACGAGAATGTTTCGCATGTTTCCGGTAAGGTTGATCCGGCCTGCGATGCGGACACAATAAACACCGAGCTGGCTCTCGCTGATCTGGAGTATTTGGATAAGGCTGTACAGAAAGTCGACAAGGCCATGAAGGGCGGAGACAAGAAAGCTCTTCCTGAAAAGGCGATGATTGACCGGATGAAAGAAGCTCTGAACTCAGGCAGGCCGGTCAGGTCTCTTTCGTTCGACGGGCACGAAAAGGAATTGTTGAAGAATTATTTTCTCCTCACGCAAAAGCCGGTGCTCTATGTGGCGAATGTTGGGGAGCTGGTTACCCCGAAACTTTCTGAACTCAAGGAAAAAGCGGGATTGGAAGGCGCGGGGGTCGTAGAGCTTCATTCAAAGATGGAAAAAGAACTGAACGAGCTTTCCGTTGAAGAGGCCCTGGAGTTTCGGAAGGATTTGGGCATCAATGAGGCGGGTTTAAAGAAACTTGTGCGCGCGGCGCACGGGCTGCTCGGGCTGCTCACCTTTTTCACGGTGAAAGAGCCGGAGATCCGGGCCTGGTCGGTGCCAAAGGGCGCCAAAGCCCCGGAAGCGGCCGGAAAGATTCACACCGATATGCAGAGAGGATTTATTTGCGCCGAGACCGTGAACTGGTCTGAACTGAAAAAGATCGGTTCATGGACCGAAGCGAGAAAGTCAGGTTCTTTGAGGATCGAAGGAAAAGAATATATCATCGCCGACGGCGATGTTATACAATTCCGTTTTGCAGTCTGACGCAGGCGGGGAAATCAGCAAGCCACGGCAGGTTTTCTCCCGCGTGAAAGATTGCAATACTTACCTAGGAGGTAGGATGAAAGTTTACGAGAGCACGTATGTCATCGAAGGTAAAGTACCCGAAACGGAAGTCGACAAATTAGTTGAGAAATTCTCAACGATTGTCAAAGGTTCGGGTGGCGAGGTTCTCTCCATAGAGAAACTCGGAAAAAGGGAGCTGGCATATAGAGTAGGGCACTCAAAAGAGGGCTTCTATGTTTATATGGAGCTCAAACTTGACGGCGCGATGGTGAAAGAGCTGGAGAGGAACTACAAGATAGCCGACCAGGTTATCAGGTTTCTCACCGTCCTCAAAGAAGACCGCAAACCTTCAAAAAGAAAGATCAGAAAACCCAGGCCGGCTCCGGTAACCTCATCTCCGGCAGCGCCTGCGGCACCGGCTGCAGTTGCACCGGTCGTACCGGCAGCAGCACCAGCGGCTCCGGCGGCTCCTGAAGCGCCGAAAGCGGTATAACCTTTGAAGGAGGAATAAAATGCCAAGTCTGAACAAAGTATTCCTGATAGGGAACCTTACAAAAGAGCCGGAACTGCGCTATATTCCGAGCGGGGCGGCAGTGGCTAACCTTCGAATAGCATGCAGCAGAAAGTATAAGGCGACTGACGGCACCATGAAAGAGGACACTCTATTTACCAATGTCACGGTATGGGGCAAGATGGCCGAAGCCTGCAACGAAAACCTGGGCAAAGGAAGTCCGATATTCGTGGAAGGCAGATTGCAGTCCAGGACCTACGAGACTACCGACGGCCAGAAACGTTATGTGACGGATGTTGTCGCGGAGAGGGTTCAGTTTCTGGCTCCCAAGAAAAAGACTTCGGGCGGTTCCGAAGAAGCAATACCGGATGAGGCGTCGGAAAACCAGGCGGCTGCTTCTGCCGGCGACGACGACAAACCGCCGTTTTAAGCGGTAAAAAATGTTTCCCGGCCGGAAAGGCCGGCAAGACAGACAAAGGAGAATGAAAAATGGAAAATACAGGTTCTAACGCATCTTCAGCGCCCTCCCACGGGCATTCAAGCTCTTCGCGTTCTTCTTCATCTTCGGATTCGCGCGGAAGCGGAGCAAGAAGGCCGATGAGAAGGGAAGGCGGCAAGTTCTTTAAAGGAAAGAAAAAGAGCTGCAGGTTCTGCGGCGACGGCACGTCGGTTGATTACAAGAATGTCGCGCTGCTCCGCACTTTCATTTCCGAGCGCGCAAAGATTCTGCCGAGAAGGGCGACAGGCACCTGCGCGAAGCACCAGAGACAGCTAACCACAGCGGTAAGAAGGGCGAGGATTCTTGCACTGGTCCCGTTCACAAACGACTAAGCGAGGTAACTACAATGAAAGTTATACTTAAAGAAGATCTCAAGAACCTGGGCAAGTGCGGGGATGTTAAGGAAGTGGCAGACGGCTACGGCAGGAACTACCTCCTGCCCAAGAACCTTGTAATGGAAGCCACTGCGGCCAACATGGCAAAGGTTGAGCAGGAAAAGAAGAAATACGCCGCAAAGGTTGCCAAAGAGAAAGGGGAACACGAAGCGCTCGCGGCGAAGATAAGCGCGCTCTCTATCACCATCTCCAGGCAGGTCGGCGAAGAGGACAAGATGTTCGGAGCGGTAACCGCCGAAGACATCGCAACCGAGATAAAAGCCAAAGGTTTTGAGGTTGATAAGAGGAAAGTGCACCTGCCGGAACCGATTAAGACGCTCGGCCTTCACGAAGTGGAGATAAAACTTCACCACGAAGTCACGGCAAAGGTGAAAGTTGAGGTAGTTAAGCAGTAGGAGTTGTTTTGCGCGTTTCGAGGGAAAAATGAGCGACAGGATACCGCCGCAAAACATAGAGGCTGAACGCTCGGTAATAGGCGCCATGCTTATGGAGCAGGAAGCCATTACCAGGGCAATAGAGATGCTCCGCGAGGAACTTTTCTATAAAGACAGCCACAGGAAAATCTACGGCGTGATAGTCGCTCTTTTCGAAACAAACCAGGCGGTTGACATCATTACCGTTTCCGAAGAGCTTAAAAAGCGTTCACAACTGGAAGCGGTGGGCGGCAGCGAATATCTTGTAGAGCTGATGAACGCTGTCCCCACCGCAGCCAATGTAGAGTACTACGCGAATATTGTCCGCGAGAAAGGCGCCCTCCGCGACCTCATCAATGTCGCCACGAATATAGTCACCCAGGCCTACCAGGAAGGCTCAAATGTTGATGAGCTTCTTGATAAGGCGGAGCATTCCGTTTTTTCCGTCTCGGAAAAAAGAATAAAACCCGGATTCATCGCCCTTAAAGACCTTGTCCATCCCACGATGGCTAAGATTGACGAGCTCTCCCAGCGCCAAACACTCGTGACCGGCATCTCTACGGGGTTTGACAGACTTGATGAGATGACTACGGGTTTCCACGGCGGCGAACTTATTATTATCGGTGCCCGTCCCGGCATGGGAAAGACATCCCTGATGCTTACCATAGCGCAGAACGCTGCCATAAAACATCAGGTTCCGGTAGCTATCTTCTCGCTGGAAATGGCCAAGGAACAGATAGTCTTGAGGATGATCTGTTCCGAAGCAAAGGTTGATTTGCACCGCTTAAGAGCGGGCAAGCTCTACACGGAAGACTGGCCGAAACTCACCCAGGCGGCAAGCAGGCTTGCTTCCGCTCCCATCTACATAGATGATTCCTCCACTATAAATTCGCTGGAGATTAAAGCCAAGACCAGAAGGCTCAAGGCGGACAAGGGAATAGGTATGGTGGTCGTCGACTATCTGCAGATGATGGAAGGCGTAAAGCAGACCGAGAACCGCGTCCAGGAAATATCGCAGATTTCCAGAAGTTTAAAATCGCTTGCCAAGGAAATGGATGTCCCTGTGATTGTCGCTTCGCAGCTCGCGAGGACCACCGAGCGCCAGGAAAAATCAGAGAAGCGGCCGCAGCTTTCCCACTTGAGAGAATCCGGTTCTATTGAACAGGACGCTGACGCGGTGCTCTTGCTTTACAGGGAATCCTATTACAATAGAGAAGAGACCGACCCCGAAAAGAGAGCGCTGACTGAACTTATCATAGGAAAGCAGAGGAACGGCCCGACCGGAACAGTAAAAATAGCCTTCATTGAACAGTACGCCAAGTTTGAAAATATAGCTCCGAATTACCAGTCGCTGCCGCAGCAGCTGCCTTCCCAGGAAGGAATGGAAGAACAGCCGGAAATATAGCCCTTTCCCCAAAAACTCTTTGGTTTCCGCCATTAATTCGCTTTTCGTTCTTTTCAGGGTAGGCAGTTCCTGAATACCGTGTTATACTAAACATGAGAAAGAGCAAAGAAAGTTTTAGGGCGACGGAGTAACAGCCAGTCCCCGGGATAGACAAAGTTTTCGGGGACGCCGTGGAAAAGTTGAAGACACGGGTCGCTAACGGCGCACCGGACAAAGTGATTCTGATACTTTGCCCGGTTTTTTTGTTATAATACCTAAATGGATATAATCCAAATTGAAAACCTGACCAAGCAGTACGACAAGCTTATTGCCGTGGACGGGATAAGCTTTTCTGTGAAGGAAGGCGAAATCTTCGGCCTGCTTGGCCCAAACGGCGCCGGAAAGACCACCTCGCTGATGATGCTCTCCACTTTGCTTAAGCCGACATCCGGAACTGCAAGCGTAGACGGGCACGATGTCGTTAAGCATCAGGGCCTGGTAAGAAATTCCATCGGGATGGTTTTTCAGGATCCCAGTTCAGACACGCTGCTTTCCGGTTACGAAAATCTCAAACTTCACGCGCTGATGTACAACCTGCCGCTCAAAGAGATTAACTCCCGCATTGACAAAGTTCTGGAACTGGTTGACCTCCAGAAGAGAAAACACGATGTCGTGAAGAAGTACTCCGGGGGTATGCGCAGGAGGCTTGAGATCGCGCGGGGACTGCTCCACGCTCCCAAAGTTTTCTTCCTTGACGAACCTACCCTGGGCCTTGACCCTCAAACCAGGGATCACATCTGGGAATATATCCAGAACCTAGCAAAACAAACAAAAATGACAATTATTGTTACTACCCACTACATGGAGGAAGCGGAAAAACTCTGCGACCGGATTGCTATAATTGATCACGGGAAAATTGCTGCGCTTGACTCGCCGGCTAACCTGAAACGCGCTCTTGGCGGAGACAAGGTAATCTTAAAAGGAAGGATTGACACTGAAACTCTTAAGAAGTTTCCCTTTGTGAAGAAGGCGGAAGTTGTTGAGGGGGCCGTTCATCTTTCGGTTGAGCAGGCCGGCAAGAACCTGCAGGAACTCCTCTGTTCTGCCGGAGATGTGGAAAATGTTGAGGTCCATTCGCCTGACCTAAATGATGTATTCTTAAACCTCACCGGGCGCGCGATGCGCGAGGAAGGCGAGGCGAGTTCTTACATTCAGGATATAACGAGGGCCACTTGACAGGTAAAAGATCTGCTAAAGTCATAAAGGGTTTGTATGCCCTGTGGTACAGAGAGTTTCGCGTCTTTACGCGCGAGAAGAGCCGCGTTATTTCTTCCGTGGCCCTGCCGCTATTTTGGTATTTTATCTTTGGCAACGGCGTGGGTTCCATGAACAAGGGAAACGCTTTAGATTACCAGCATTTCATCTTCCCGGGCTTCCTTGCTATGACAATTATTTTCACGGGTCTTTTCGCCGGCGCCTACATTGTCTGGGACAAAAAAATTGATTTTCTGAAAGAGGTGCTTATAACCCCTCTGTCCAGGACGACCGTCTTCTTCGGCAAAGCGATGGGCTCCATGACGGACGCGCTCATCCAGTCGTATTTTCTCCTGTTTATCGGGTATCTTTTCCTCGGCATTAAATTTTCTATCCCGAGCGCGTTATTTTCTATGGCCATACCGAGAACAAATGCC
>CAIWRR010000026.1 GCA_903915125.1 Candidatus Firestoneibacteriota bacterium
ATAATATCCGTCAAGCTGGAAGAAATTGACGAATCGGGCCTGGCAAAAGCCCCCGAAGCCGACAAAGAAAACGCCGGTTAACCCGCTGTAAGGTTTTAGGAAACAAGCCGTCAGGCGTCCTTTGTAAGTCACGCAGCCGCATGTACCTTCCATGTCTCTTTTGTTTTGTTTCAAAATGTTTCCGTTACAAACCGTATGAACGTTATAAACTTTATCTTTCAGATGCCGGAGAAAACCTCACCCTTTAGGGTCAGGATGAATCCGGCATGAATAATATTAACACACCTATAAAGAGAAACTCCGGCCTTCAGGCCGCAGAGTTTCATAAACTTTATCTTTCCCCTTATTTCTTGAAAACCACTTATTCCTTCTGTTATACTTATTAACATGCGCTTCATGTTTTAATGCTTGTATCGTAAATCTTTAAGGGGTGGCAATGGCTAAGCCTTTGGTTGCGATATTCCTCGGATCTGATTCTGACCTTCCCGTAATGGCTGAAACGGCGGTTATCCTTGAGAAAGCGGGAGTACCCTGCGAATTTGTAATTGCTTCCGCTCACAGGAGCATCAGTTTTGTTCAGCAGAGGGTTAAGGAGCTCGAAGCCGAAGGCGTAAAAGTATTCATTGCCGCCGCAGGTATGGCCGCCGCATTGCCCGGAGTTATTTCGGCTGAGACAACTCTTCCGGTAATAGGCGTTCCCCTTGACGGGTCCTCCCTTAAGGGCATCGACGCTCTTTATGCGATAGTCCAAATGCCGGGCGGAATTCCGGTTGCTACTATGGCAATTGGAAAAGCGGGGGCTGTGAATGCCGGCGTCTTTGCGGTTCAGATACTCGCGCTTTCGGAAGAGAAATACAGGAACTGGATGACGCACCACAAGAAAAAGCTGGCCGAAGTTATTATGGCGAAGTCACAGTCATTGAAGGCGAAAGGTTACAGAAAATACATTGAGGAAATGGGGAAGAAATGAATCCGGACGTTCATCAAAATAAGATAGTCGATAAATCCAAGATCAAGTTCCTGGCCGAGAAATTGAAGGAGGGGGCGGTAATCGGCATCCCCACCGATACGGTTTACGGCATAGCGGCCAGGATGAAAGACCTTAAGGCCGTAGACCGCATCTATAGGATTAAGAACAGGCCGAAGTCAAAGCCCCTAATAATATTCGTAAGCGATCCACATCAGGTTGATGATTTTATAGAGGAAATGCCCCCGTTTGCGATTGACCTTATGGAAACTTTCTGGCCCGGTCCGCTGACGCTTATCTTTCCGGCGGCAGAGTCCCTCTCGAAAGAAATAACCGCGGGGCTGAACACCATCGGGGTCAGAATCCCGGATTGCAAGCCCGTTATTGATATTCTAAAGGCTATTAAAGAGCCGCTTGTCGTGACCAGCGCCAATATCTCCGGGAAAAAAGATCCCGTGACCGCCGGCGAAGTGCTCTCGGAACTCGGCGACAGCATTGATTATATACTTGATACCGGTACCACGCTTCACCAGGTGGTTTCAACCATTGTAGATGTAACCGGAGAGCATCCCAAGATTGTCAGACAGGGCGCCCTGAAGAGATCAAAATTAGAAGACGTGGCAATAGATATAAAATGAACGTCCTTTTTGTCTGCACCGGAAACTCCTGCCGCAGTGTCATGGCGGAATACATATTAAGAAAACGGCTTCAAGAACTCAAAGCCGCAGGCGTAAATGTCTCTTCGGCCGGTACCTCAGTCATAACGGGAGACACGGTTTCGGCACACTCTGCGGTCTTGCTCAATTCTTACGGCATCAATGCCGCGGGACACAGGTCGAGACTTTTAAGCAAAGAGATCGCGGCGCAGTCAGAACTTATATTCGCTCTTACACGCGGTCATCTTGAGCAAATAGTGACGGAGTTCCCAGAAACTAAGTATAAGACGCAGATGCTTGGCGATAAGGATATCCCTGATCCTATCGGAGCAGGTCTTGCAGCCTATAAAAAGGTTTTTGAGGAAATACGGCAGGCAATAGAGTCAAATGTTCTGCCAAAGGTGTTATAGGGCGGGTGTTTGGAAGGTTGGATGGTAAGAAGGTTGCCAGGCGAGGAAAAAGTCTAAGGAGAATTATGGTGCTCGTTATAGCATCGGATCATGCCGGTTTTGAAGGCAAAGAGTTCATAAAGAAGGTTCTTGACGAGAACAAAGTGCCATATAAAGACCTTGGCCCTGCCACTAATGAAAGGGTTGATTATCCCGAATATGGCGCGTCGGTTGCCGGCGCTGTCAGCAGGGGGGAAGCGGAAAGGGGAATTCTCGTCTGTGGTTCCGGAATAGGCATGTCTATAGTGGCTAATAAATTTCCCAGAGTAAGGGCAACCTTGGTTTATGATAAATATACGGCCGAGATGAGCCGCCAACACAATGATTCAAATGTCCTGGTTGTCGGCGGAAGAACGACAAAACTTGAGAGCATAAAAGAGATAGTAAATCTCTGGCTTAAGACTGATTTTGACGGCGGCAGGCACGCGAACCGGATTTTGCAGATTGACGAACTGGAAAAGAAACTGATGAAGTAAGTCGGATGGTTAGAGGGTCAGATGGTTGGATGCTTAATTTCAACGTCCAACCCTCCAAACATCCAAGCATCCGACCTTCAAACTGAAAGTATCATTACCTAAGGAGCATCTATG
>CAIWRR010000027.1 GCA_903915125.1 Candidatus Firestoneibacteriota bacterium
AGCGGAATACAGACCGGCTACGAAGCAGGCGAGACGGCCGTTGTGAAAAACCCGGCGGAATTGCTTAAGTCGCTCCGGTATAAGATAGCGAAACAACTGGAAAACCTCTCCAAATACTAAAACTCGCATAAATATTGCCTAAGACAAAGCCGGGAGGTAAACTCCCGGCTTTTCTTTTGCGTTCTCTTGCCTTGAAAACGCAGGTTCTTTATGCTAATCTTGCAATAATGAAAAGTATTTTGCTTGTCAGCTCTTTATGCCTGCTTCTGTTTCTTTCCGGCTGTTCGAACAGGGCAAAGCCGATTGCTCTCGATATTTCCAAGGGCGTCGTGACAATGAAGGGCCTCAAACTCACCCAAACCAGCGAAGGAAAACTTGCCTTCCAGATTGACGCCGATGAGGCCAATATTTATCAGAACGAAAGCCTTATTAAATTCTACAAGGTCAAGGCAAAATATTTCAGTCTGGGAAAAGAGGTTTCAAGCCTTATCAGCGACGAAGGTTTGCTTAACACCACCACAAACGACGTACAGGCGTCAGGACATGTACTCCTTAAGTCTTCCGAGGGTTCAATACTGGAGACAGAGCAGCTGAACTGGGTCAATAAGGGCGGAGGCGTCTACACCGACAAAGCAGTTAAAGTGACCAAGGGCGGGAATATCATGACCGGAATAGGGCTGAAAACCGACATGGCGCTTGAAGATATAAAAATACAGAAAGTTACAACCCGCATAACAAATCTGGAAACCTTAAAGGAGAAAAGAGCGAGAAAATGAGACCGGCGGGCCTGTTCTCCATAACCTTGCTTATTTTCGCGCTTTCGTTAAGTTCGCAGAATATGCAGGTCTCCGATAAAGACCCTGTTTTAATCAATTCCGACAGCTGGACTGCAAATAACAAGACGCAGGTAATGACCTATAGCGGCAACGTGGTGGTGACACACAGCGGGAATACTATCTACGCGCAGAAAGTCAGCTTTAAGCCGGGCGATGATGTGCTTTCGGCCGAAATGGATGTTAAATTCATAGACCATAAGGGTACTACCGTAACAGGGGATAAAGCAAAATACGGTAAATCGAAGATGGAACTTGAAATAAACGGGAATTCATACCTTGAGACGGTTGGAACCGAACGAATCACGACCCGTGTGCGCTCTGATACCATGAAGCTCGAGAACGGCGCGGGAACGGCCTCGGCCGCGGGCAGCGTAAGAGTGGAGAGGGGAGATATGACGGTAAAATGCGGCAAGGCGCAACTTTTTCAGGCCGAAGAGAAAGTATTTTTGGAAGGTTCACCTGTCGTGAAAAAACAGGACGATGAGTTTCACGGTGACAACTTCACTATTTATTTCAAGAAACGCCTGCTGATTGCAGATTCCGGGGTCAGAGCCAGGTTCTATGTGAAAAGCACGGAGGCCGAGAAAAAATGAGCGTCCTAACAACCTCAGGTCTGTCAAAAAGATACAAAAAACGCGTTGTTGTTGACAATGTTGATCTCCTGGTCAACCAGGGCGAAGTGGTAGGCCTGCTTGGTCCAAATGGCGCCGGCAAATCAACAACCTTTTATATGGTGGTCGGGCTGATCAAACCCAACCTCGGAAGAGTCCTTCTGGATACCAAAGACATTACCAATCTTCCAACTTATGAACGCGCCAGGCTTGGCATCGGTTACCTGCCTCAAGACCCCTCAATATTCAGAAAGATGACGGTAGAAGAAAATATCTGTGCCATTCTTGAAACCCTTGATATCTCGGGCGCGGAGAGGGCGGTCCGCCTGAAGGAACTCCTGAACGAATTCGGCATCGCGCATCTTGCCAAGCATATGGCATATACTCTTTCCGGAGGAGAAAGAAGGAGAGTGGAGATAACCCGCGCTCTTGTGACCCGTCCGAAATTTCTGCTGTTAGACGAGCCTTTTGTCGGAATAGATCCTATCACGGTAGCGGAAATACAGCAGGTCATACTTCAACTTAAAAAGAGAGGGCTTGGAATACTTATTACTGACCACAATGTCCGGGAAACGCTCTCAATTACGGACAGGGCCTACATCATATATTCCGGAAAGATATTGATGTCCGGGACCGCGCAGGAGCTTGTTAACGACAAGAAGGCGAAAGAGTTCTACCTTGGCCAGAAATTCGCCCTTTAAAAAATAATTGCTTAATCGGGGCCTAACAGGAGAAAAGAAATGAAGAAAGTACGCGTCGGTTTGGTCGGGATTTTGCGCAACGCGAGAGGGCACGGCGTTCAATGCCAGCTGAACAAAAAGGTTCAGATTGCAGCCGGTTGTGATGTCAGCGCCGCCGGACGTGAGCAGGGCTTGAAGTGGTACGGAGTACCGATGTATGCTTCACAAGCCGAAATGATCAAGAACGAAAAGCTGGATGCCGTAATAATCTCCACCCCTAATTGGACGCACCGGCAGCTCTCGGTCGAAGCCTTAAAGGCCGGGCTGAAGGTCCTGTGCGAAAAGCCGATGTCAAACACGCTTGCCGATTCAAAGGCTATGGCAGCGTCCGTAAAAAAGTACAAAGGTTTCCTGCAGATAGCCTTTGAACTGAAGACCTGCCCTATTATGCTTGAGATAAAAAAGATAGTGGACAGCGGGGCCGTCGGGGAAATAAAGCACATCCATTTCCTGCAAACTCCCGGACAAAAAGAGAATGACTGGAAAGTGAGTCAGAAGCTTTCCGGCGGGCTCTTTATCGAGAAACTCTGCCACCAGATAGACACTTTCAGGTATTTCCTCGGGGATATGAAATCTGTAGAAGTGTATCACGGGCCTAACACGGCCAGGCATTATGAAGTCATGGACAACTGCTACGCGACCTTTGCTTTTAAAAGCGGGGCTGTGGCGCATATCAGCTTCATAACAGGACTGGCGGCTGCCAATGAAGGTTTGAAGGAGAGCGATTATCCGAAATACGGGCATTCTCTCCGTTATGATTTCATCGGGTCCAAGGGAAGTCTGAGCTACAGCTACTGGGACAGGTCTCTTATGGTCTGCAAGCTGGTTAAACACAAGGATGGCAGCTGGAAGTCAGAGCTGGTTTCAAAGAAGGTCTTCAAGGAGTACAGCGCGGCCGGGCTTTATGAATCCTTTGTTTACCAGGACAGTGATTTTATTGAAAGAGTCTGGAAAGGGAAGAAGGAATTGTTCACGGCGCAGGATTCCTACAAGACCATGCAAGCGGCTTTTGCCTGCGAGGAATCCGCGAAGAGGAATAAAAAGATTCTGCTTTAGCCGGGAGGAATTACATCCCGAGCGATTTCAGTTCCTTTTGTATTATGAAGAGAGCCCTCGGAAGGTGGAAGCAGCCTTTCCACTTTCCGCCTTTCATGGGCAGCAGGACTTCGCCTCTCCTGTTTAAATAGCCGAACCACTCGCCGTATTTCGCGTCATAGAAATGTTTCCAGCTGTATTCGTGGACCTCAAGGAATTTCGCGAGCAGTTCTTTCCTGCCGGTCATTCTGTAGCCTTTCAGCAGCGATATCAGCGTTTCAAGATGGACCCACCAGAGTTTCTGATCCCATTCCAGCTGCTGGGGCGGGTGTCCCTGCGCGTCAAGGAAGTAGAAAATGCCGCCGTACTTTTTGTCCCAGCCGAATTTCAGGATGTTTAGGGCTATATCGCAGCATTTTTCAGCCAATTTCAGGTCGTTTCTTCTTTCGGCGATGTCCATCAGGAACCACATCGCTTCAATCCCGTGGCCGGGGTTTATGGTCCTGCCCTCGAAAGTGTCTGAGAGGGAGCCGTCGGAGTTAACGTGTTCAAATATAATCCCGCGGTCCTTCTGATAGAATACTTCCAGAACTTCTTTAACGCAGGCGTCGAGAGTTCTGTCTATTTCTTTCTTATCCAGCATCCATTCAAGCTCCAGCACCAGGTTGCTGAGGATCATCGGCATAGAGAAGCTCTTGAGCGGGCGCGTGCCGGGATACGCTTTTGTCCATTTACCTTTGGGATTATCCCTGCGGTTCAGGATATTTTTATAGATTTCATACGCGTCTGACTTCGCTTTCTTGCTGCCTGACGCAAGAGAATACTGGCTCATCGCCATGCAGGCAAAACAGTCTGAGAAAATGTTATAGGGTTGGATGAGCGGACGGCCGGTTCTGTCCAGCGAGAAGTAGAAGTTTCCGCCGGGAGCCCTGCCGTGCTTTCTTAAGAAATTGTATCCGTGAGTTGCGATATCCAGCCACTTTTTATTCTTTTCAAGGCGGTTGTAGAGCATCGAGAAGGTCCAGACCTGCCGTCCCTGAAGCCAAATGAATTTATCCGTGTCGTAAACCGAGCCGTCCCTTTCCAGACAGGTGAAATAGCCGCCGTTTTTTTTATCAAGAGAATGTTTTTCCCAAAAGCCAAGGCAATCTTTTGTCAGCATTTTAAGGTAGGCCTTGCTTGTAGCCGGAATTGCGTTCATTTTGCCTCCTGGTGTAATTCTGGCGTGCCGCGCGAGACGTAAAATATTCAGCGGGATTAGCGGTTTTTCCTGATTCTGATCAGTTCTTTTTTGTGCGCCTTTATGCTCCGTTTGAGTGTCCTGTAGAGCTGGTATCTGCCCTTTGACCGTATCCGGAGCAAAACAAATAATGCCGAGAAGCATGATCTGACGCGCGGTTTTACTTTTCTGATCAGCATTTCAGTAAACTCTGCGGGGGATGAAGTCCTGCTAGCGGCAACTTCCAGTTTTACCTTACCATCCTGAACGAGACGCTTTAGCGTCTGGTTCATCGATATCATTCCGTATTCTTTACCTGTTTGAATATGTAACGGTATCTGCTGTATGTCATTATGCATTATCTGTGCCCTTATGCCGGGCGTGTTTATAAGTATCTCTACGGCAGGAACCCGCCCTTTACCGTCTGCGGAAGGGAGAAGCTGCTGTGATATTATTCCCGCTAAAGACCCGGCGAACTGGGTTCTTATCTGTTCTTGCTGGTCCCCCGGGAAAACATCTATTATGCGGTGGACTGTCTGCGGCGCGTCTATGGTATGAAGAGTAGCAAGGACCAGATGTCCTGTTTCGGCCGCGGTAATGGCGGTTGAGATGGTTTCAAGATCTCTCATTTCTCCGACGAGGATAACGTCAGGGCTTTGTCTGACGACATGCTTTAAGGCGTCTGCGAAAGAATCAGTATCAACGCTAAGCTCTCGTTGTTCCACGATGCTCAGCTCGCTCTCATGCATGTATTCTATGGGGTCTTCGATGGTGATAATGTGGCAGCGTTTATTGGCGTTTATATAGCGGAGCATTGCGGCAATAGTCGAGGATTTACCGCTGCCCGCCGGTCCGGTGACGAGTATCAATCCGCGCGGCGTGAGCGCGAGTTTTTTCAGTATGGGCGGAAGGTTAAGCCCCTCAATGGTAGGCACTTCCAGGGGAATTATTCTAAGCGCGGCCGCCATGGTTCCTTTTTGATAGTAAACATTGATCCTGAAACGACTCACGCCCTTTATCTCTATTGAGAGATCCAGGTCTTTTTTTTGGGCAAACTCTTTGATCTGTTCCGGCGTGAGCAGCGATTTAACAAGTTCTTGCACTTTTTCCGGTGTAAGCGGCGGGAAGTCGGTTCGGATAACTTCTCCGTCTTTCCGAATGATTGGAGGTGTATTCGCGGTGAGTATCAGGTCTGACGCGTGTTGTTCAACGCATAGAAGCAGAAGGTTCTGTATCTTCATTTACAGTCCTTTCAACGTTTACAATACTAAAAATTATAACTTAAGCCAATGGCAGAGTCAATACTTGAATTTTTGAGGGGTGACTGCTACAATCAAGATATGACGAACAAAGGCGTAATAATATTCGGGGACCCCGTGTTGAGAAAAAAAGCTCTTCCGGTAGCTCGAATTGACGGCAGAATCCGGGATCTTTCCGCGCGCATGTTTGACGTCATGAAGAAAGCCCGCGGTATAGGTCTTGCTGCAAACCAGGTAGGCGCTCTTGATTGCGTGGTGGTGATTGACACGAACAGGGGCGATACAAAAGGACATTGTTTCACGCTCATAAATCCTGAGCTGATCGGATCCAAAGGAAGCGTTAAACTTGAGGAAGGCTGCCTGAGCTTCCCTGACTTATCCGCGGAAGTTGAGCGCCACGAGAAAGTCGGTTTCGCGGCCACGGGACTTGACGGGAAAAAATTCGAGTTTGAAGCCGACGGCATACTTGCCCGGGCGGTACAGCACGAAATAGACCATCTAAACGGCGTTCTTTTCGTCGACCATCTTGGTATCACAAAAAAAATGCTGTTAAAGAAGCAGTTGGAAGAGTTAAAAAAATTATCAAAGAAAAGTTAATAAGGTTTATAAGGTTTGTAAAGTTTGTAAGGTGGAAAATCTAAACCATTTGTAGTCAATTATGGATTAGAATCAGTCAGACTGATTTTGATCTTACCTTATTAACCTTATGAACCTTACAAACCTTAAGAACTTTTGATAGATAGAGGTTTTATGAAAATATTGTACTTCGGCACCCCCGATATAGCCGTCCCCACGCTTGCCGCGCTTTACGCAGAAAACGCGCACGATATTACCGTGGTTACCAGGATTGACAAACCCAGGGGGAGGGGCCTTCACATAAAACCTTCTCCCGTGAAAGAGTTCGCGCTCTCGCATGGTCTTAAGGTTCTTCAACCTGTCTCCGTGAAGGAAGAATCATTTGTTTCCGCCACTGAGAAAAGCAAGTATGACCTTATCGTAGTGGTCTCCTTCGGTCAGATAATGCCGGAAAGGCTTATCAAGGCGGCCAACTACGCCTCAATAAATTCTCATTTTTCCCTGCTTCCGAAGCTGCGGGGCGCAGCGCCTATAAACCGCGCGATAATGAATGGCGAAACCGAAACGGGCGTTACGGTGCAATTCATAGATTATGTACTGGACAGCGGCGATGTGATGCTTTCCGAGGCCGTGGATATTCTTCCGGAAGACGACGCCGGGAGACTCGGCAAAAGACTCTCGGAGCTGTCTGCGAAACTTATTCTTGAAGCTGTTGTCCTGATAGAAAAAGGAAATGCGCCGCGCCGCCCGCAGGAGCACTCAAAGGCGACTCAGGCTCCAAAAATTACGAAGCAGGACAACCGCATTGATTGGGAAAAACCGTCGGAAGAAATTCACAATCATATTCGCGGGCTTTCACCGCTTCCCGGCGCTTCGGCCTGCCTGGGAGGGCACAACATTAAGATACTAAAGAGCGCCCTGCCGGCTGACAAAATTAAACTGGAACCCGGCCGGGTGGGCACCGTTTCCGGAAACGGATTCCCGGTCGGCACCGGTTCAGGAGTGCTTCTTCTTCTCGAACTGAAGCCGGAAGGTAAAAGGCTTATGCCTGCAGCCGATTTTGCCCGCGGGCACAAGATTGAAAATGAGGTGTTTGACAGTCTAAAGAAGGAGAATGGCAAATGAACTATCTAAAAACAGCTTTGCTCTTTGTCGCCATGTTTGCGCTGCTTATATTTGTTGGCGGCGTGGCGGGGGGAGAGAAGGGAATGCTCATAGCGTTCGGAGTAGCCCTGCTCCTCAATTTTTTCACGTACTGGTTCTCTGACAAAATAATACTGAAGATGTACGGAGCCAAACCCGTGACCGCTTCGGATTATCCGGTTTACTGCCATATAGTGAGAGAACTTTCAGGCCGCATGGAACTGCCCATGCCTAAACTCTATGTCATCAACATGGGAGTGCCAAACGCTTTTGCTACCGGCAGGGATCCCGCGCATTCGGCCGTAGCCGTTTCTCCTGAACTGCTGGAGGCGCTTGATAAACAGGAGCTTGAAGGGGTGCTTGCGCATGAACTTTCCCATGTCAAGCACAGAGACACCCTGGTTATGATGATAGCCGTGGCGATGGCTACCGCCATCACGCTTCTTGCAGAGTTTGCTAGAATAGCGGCGTTCTTTACGGGCGGGCGCGATGATGACGGACCGAACCCGGTTACTATAATTGTGCTTTATCTGCTGGCGCTTATTGCCGCTCCGTTGATTCAGCTCGCGGTCAGCCGCACCAGGGAATATATGGCCGACGAGAACTCGGCGCGCGTGACCAACCGCCCTCAAAGCCTCATTAGCGCCCTTGAAAAGCTCAGCGCCTGGTCGAAGGAAGCTCCGATAACCGGCGGCGTTCCGGCAACGGCAAGCCTGTTTATAGTTAACCCGTTCAAAGAGAATTTTTTCGTTAATCTTCTTTCCACGCACCCGTCTCTCAGCAGAAGGAAGATTAACCTTGAAAAAGTCGGACGCGAGCTGGGAGTATTGTAAACAGGGTTTATCTGTGTCATCGAAGGAATTTATCGGTGCCATCACGCAAGGCGCATTTGGTATTTGTTGTATGATAAAAGTCATTGCTAATGCCGTTCAATATTTTGTAATATAAAACAGAGGTGAACAATATGGAAAATTACAGCTCAAAAGTGATGGACCACTTCAGAAACCCCAGGAATGTGGGAGAGATGGAGAATCCCGATGGCGTTGGCCATGTAGGAAACCCCGTTTGCGGCGACATTATGGAGCTCTACATCAAGGTCAAGGACGGTATTATAACTGATGCCAAGTTTAAGACCTTCGGCTGCGGCGCGGCTATTGCCACTTCCAGCATCTCTACGGAACTAATTAAAGGCAAAAAACTGGAAGACGCGCTGAAACTTACCAATGCCGCTGTTGCCGAAGCGCTCGGCGGTTTGCCAAAAGTAAAAATGCACTGCTCTGTGCTTGCAGAGCAGGCTTTGAAGAAAGCCATAGATAATTATCTGGTTAAAACGACGGGCAAGGGGTTGGGTATAGAGTTCAAAGAAGAAGATCACGAGCACGCGGCTTGTGACAGCGATGAAGAAAAAAAGTAAAGCGGGAACCAGGGTTCTCGTTGCAATGAGCGGCGGCGTCGACAGTTCGGTGGCCGCCGCTTTGCTTATGGAAAAGGGGTATGAACCGGTCGGCGTGACCATGAAAGTCTGGGCCGGACGCGAAGACCGCGCGGACGGTTGCTGCTCGCTTTCCTCCATTGAGGACGCAAGGCGTGTGGCAGCGAAATTAGGGATTCCGCATTATGTGATGAACGTTAAAGAGGAATTCTTCCGCAAAGTAATCGAGAAATTTGCTTCAGAATACCTTGCCGGGAGGACTCCCAATCCCTGCGTGGAGTGCAACAGGCATCTTAAGTTTGGACTTCTGTTTCGTAAAGCGCGGGACCTGGGCTGCAAGTATATTGCCACGGGACATTACGCGAGAATAATTAAAGAAAAAAATGGAGCCGGCCTTTTCCTCGCGAAGGCAAAGGACGGCAATAAAGACCAGTCTTACGTGCTGTATTCACTGAGCAAGACCTTGCTGCAAAAAGTATTGTTTCCTCTCGGAAACCTGACTAAAACTGAGGTGAGGGAGAAGGCAAGAGCCCTCGGGCTGCTGGTTGCGGACAAAGAAGAGAGTCAGGAGATATGTTTTGTCGAGGACAATGATTATGCCGGTTTTATCTCGCGGAATTTCAAAGTTAGCCCCAAGCCGGGGGATATTGTAAGCCCGGCAGGCGTGCTCCTCGGAAAGCACAACGGCGTGATGAATTACACGATAGGGCAGAGGAAGGGTTTGGGGCTTTCTTCCAAAGACCCGCTCTATGTCTTAAATATTGACGCTAAGAAAAACCTGCTTGTTGCGGGAGTGAAGGAGCTCGGGTTTTCAAAGAGTTTTGCGGTGAAAGAGTTGTCGCTGAATAGGATAGACGGCAGAAAAGGGAAAATTAAGGTAGCCGCGAAGATACGCTACAAACATAAGGAACAGCCCGCGACGCTTGTGCTTTCTGGTAAAAAGGGGATGGTGGAGTTTAGCAAGCCGCAGTGGGCGATAACTCCCGGCCAGATTGCAGTTTTTTATCAGGGGAGAAAGGTGGTGGGCGGGGGAGTAATAGAGAAACAAGCACCAAATCTCAAGCGCCAAATCCCAAATAGAAGCAAAAAAGATAAATCACAAAATAGATTTTGAAGCACTTTGTTTCTTTATATTTTTATTTGGTGCTTGGTGCTTGTGATTTGAGATTTCATATTGAGGTGTATTTATGCACAACGAGAAAATAATCAGAGATATAGTTAAACTAAAGAAGGACCGCAATGCGGTTATTCTTGTGCACAATTACCAGCTTCCGGAGGTCCAGGATATCGGGGATATTCTTGGAGATTCCCTGGGGCTCTCCCGCGAAGCCGCCAAGACAAAGGCTGAGGTTGTAGTTTTTTGCGGAGTCCATTTCATGGCAGAAACGGCAGCGATTCTCTGCCCTAAAAAGAAGGTCCTTATTCCGGACGCTTCCTCCGGCTGCCCCATGGCCGACATGATAACGGCTGATCAGCTCCGCGCCTTCAAAAAAGAACACCCCGGCGCGCCGGTCGTGACCTACGTGAACAGCAGCGCTGAGGTTAAGGCCGAGAGTGATTATTGCTGCACCTCTGCAAACTCGGTGCAGGTGGTGAACTCCGTAAAAGAGGATACGATCCTCTTTGTTCCAGACAAGTACCTGGGGGCTTATACAGCGAAAAAGACCGGCAAAAAACTTATCCTCTGGGACGGGTACTGCCCGACGCATGCCAAAATACTTCCCGAGCATATACTGCAAAAGAAGAAGGAATATCCGGGAGCATTGGTCATGGCTCATCCCGAGTGCAGGCAGGAAGTCTGCGCGCTTGCCGATGTGGTCTGTTCAACCGAGGGTTTTATTACCTACAGTAAGAAAGCAAAGGCAGCCGATATCGTATTAGCAACAGAGATAGGGATGCTATACAGGCTGAAAAAACTCGTTCCGGAGAAGAATTTCATAGCGGCTTCAGAAACGGCCTTGTGTCCAAATATGAAAAAAAACACACTCGAGAAAGTGCTATGGGCGTTGCAGGATATGAAGACAGAGGTAAAAGTCACTGAGGCCATTAGAGTTAGGGCAAAAAAGGCTATTGACCGCATGTTAGCCGCAGGCTAATATCAAAACGCTGAAAATCAGCCGTATTTCTAACTAATCAAGGTGTTTTCTATTGATTTCATTGACTATTTTGGTCAATAATGATAGACTAATTGACCATGAAAAAAGCAAAAATTATCGAAACGAAACTCAAATCTGCAGCAGAAGTGGCGGCAAAAATAGGCCTGAGAAAGAAAGAGTTGGAGAATATAGGCAAATATTCGGCAAAACTCACTTTCTCGGCGGCCGGAAAGAGCATAAAGGACGGCGGCAAGCTGATCCTTATAACCTCTACTCCTTCGGTCAAAGGCATAAACGGGAACGGCTGCAACATCTGCGACAGGCTGGTTGAATCCCTGGTTTTGCTCCGCAAGAAAACAGCGCTTTGTCTTCCGTCTTTCACGCCAGACCAAGTCATGCGCCACGAAGGACATCCGGAAATATTTCCCGTAGAAGATGTATTCCTCAAGAACGTTGATTTTTTCAATATTTTCCAGGCGCACAACCTTATCTCTGCGTTCCTCAGCAATATTGCTGTTGCCGATCCAAATTCCGAAGCCGGCAGCGCAGTCATTAACTGGAACCGCGCCTCGGCTTTTGTGGACGAACCTCTCCGCAATGTAATAACCGGAATGTATAACAACAAACAAAACAGGCATGTTAAGGAAGAGAAATTTGAATATATTCTCCATTCCGAGCTTGCTGCGGTTGCTTCACTGTCCGTCTCCTTCGAAGACCTCAAAGCAAGGGTTGAGCGGGTGATCGTAGGCTTCAATAAGGATGGCAGCCAGTTAACCATAAAGGATATAGAGCTTGAGGATGCAGTCTCTTACCTGCTCAAGGACACGCTTAAGCCCACGCTTATGCAGTCCAGGAGGGGAG
>CAIWRR010000028.1 GCA_903915125.1 Candidatus Firestoneibacteriota bacterium
ATAGAGCCTGAGTTTGAAATCCTTCACGGCCGCCCTTTACCTGAATCCTTCGCTTCGCTCCCTATCCTGCAGAGATGGGTCCTTCGCTTCGCTCAGGACTTCGCCTGCGGCTCAGGATGACACTTTCCTGACGCATGGTTAAAACGTCGCCGAGATGCCTGCCATCGGGGCAACGCCGAACTTCAAACCGACAATGCCGGTGTCTTTCTCGGCAAGAAAGATATAGAGCTCACCGCCGATGTTGAGATTGACATTCGAAGTAACGGCTAATTTCAGACCCGTGCCGAGGTCAATCGCGGCCGTGACCGTCTTTCCCTCCAACCCGGCATAGATATAAGAGGGCAGAGTGGAGATAATGCTTGTTTTGAAATCCTGGTAGAACGCGCCTACACCTCCCGACACATAGAATATATCGGTTAAGTGGTGATAATAGTCTATCTTGGCAAGAATAATAGTTGAAGAAACAGATTCAACAGCTGAATTCGCTCCGCTCGTGTAGGAGTTTATCTGTTTGTTGGTCGTGAAGGAACCGATAGTAACTTTAATGCCGGGGTGAAACTGCGTGAATTCCCCGAATGAGATATCCGCCTGCCAGCCGTAGCCGTCAAACACGATATTGCCGTTCCAGGGCGCGTACGCGCCCGAGGTAAAGAGCGCCGTGCCGTAAACGGAGCCTAAGGAATAGTAACCATAGGACAGTCCCGCGCCGATTTTCTTGAAGGCCTCCAGGTTCAGGGGCTGCTCATTGCCGGGAAGCACGGGCGCGTCTCCGGCCGAGGAAGCCTGGTAATCATCCGAGTCTATCTCTTCAAGCTTTATCTCATTCCCGCGCTCGTCGAAGTATTTCTTTACTCTGCGGGTAATCTCTTTCTTTACGGATACCGGCGGTTTATCGGGTTCCTGGATTATTTCAGTCCGGAATACCCCGGTACCCTCTTCCACCCAAACCGCCTTGATGTGCCTGTGGTGCGCGTAAAGCTGCGAAGCGGCGAAAAGCACGAACAAGGCTGCCGAGACGGACAGAACGCTTTTTTTCATTTTCCCTCCGGAAAACTCAAGCCTTGCTAAAGTATGAAATAATGCCGGTCAAAATAAACCTTACGGCAATAGCCGCAAGCAGTATGTACATGACCTTTGCAAAAACTTTTGAGCCGAGGTCGCCGATAAGTCTGTAGATTGGACCCGACAAGCGGAGCGTCGCCCAGAGAAGGAGCGAGTTTATGGCAATGATGAGCGCCGCTACATACCACGGCTGGCGCTGAAAGATAAGGAATGAGGTGACGATGGAGCCCGGCCCGACCAGCAGCGGGAAAGCCAGCGGCACGGCAGAGAGTTCGGCGGTTGACACCCCGTGATGTTCGTTCTTTCCCGGATTCTTGATGATGCTGATGACAGAGATACAGAGCAGAACAATTCCGCCCGCTATTTTCAGGTCATTGAGCGTTATTTTCAAAACCTTCTCAAGTATTACCTGTCCCAGAAATGAGAAAACCACAAGGATGGCCGCGCCTGTAAGCGCGGTAGTCGTGGCGGCGTGATGCCTTGTTTTTGAATCGTTGTTTTTTGTTATCTCAAGAAAAAAAGGAATTCCTGATATAGGATTTACTATAGCGAAAAGCGTTATAGTGTCTTCTATTATACTTCTCCAGTCCAATTTGGCTCCTTAATAATAGTGTCATTTCATTCTATCAAACCCGCGCGGTTTTTCAAGTGGAAATACCATGTTATCTTCGTTATAATGGGACTTCTTCGGGAGGACAAATGGCATATAACATAACATTGATAAAGGGCGACGGAATAGGCCCGGAACTCGCGCAGGCGGCAAAAATGTGCGTGGAAGCAACCGGGGTAAAGGTAATCTGGGACGAGGTGGAAGCCGGCATAGATGTGATGGCAAAAGAGGGCACCCCCCTTCCGGAAAGAACCATAGAATCAGTCCGCAGGAACAAGCTGGCGCTCAAGGCGCCCGTAACCACGCCCGTCGGCACCGGATTTCGAAGCGTAAATGTGGCTCTCCGGCAGGTGCTGGGGCTTTACGCGTGCGTGCGCCCCTGCAAATCCTACGAGGGCGTGCGTTCCAAGTACAAGAACATTGACCTAGTCATAGTCCGCGAGAATACCGAGGACCTTTACGCCGGAATTGAATTCAGACAGGGCGAAGAAAAAACTAAAAAACTGATTGACGAGATTTCGGCTCTCGGCGGCAGGAAAATACTCCCTGATTCCGGCATCAGCATCAAGCCCATCTCAATCCAGGGCACCGAAAGGATTGTGACTTACGCGTTTGAATACGCGCGCAAGCACAAAAGAAAGAAGGTCAGCGCCGTTCATAAAGCAAATATCATGAAGTTCACGGATGGCCTCTTTCTGGAAGTCGCCCGCAATGTCGCGAAAAAATACACGGACATAGAGTTTAATGATGTTATCGTCGATAATATGTGCATGCAGCTGGTGCAGAAGCCCGAGCTCTATGACGTCCTTGTCCTCCCCAACCTCTACGGAGATATTATCTCTGACCTTTGCGCGGGGCTTGTAGGCGGGCTTGGCGTGGCGCCGGGAGCAAATATAGGGGCTGATTCGGCGGTATTTGAGGCCACTCACGGGAGCGCTCCAAAGTACAAGGGACTAAACAAGGTAAATCCGACCGCGCTCATCCTCTCTTCCGTGCTGATGCTTGAACACATGGGCGAGCAGGAAGCGGCTCGCAGGCTGGAAGCGGCGGTCGCCGCCGTAATAAAAGAAGGCAAGCGCGTGACCTACGACATGAAGCCGGACAGGAACGACCCTACGGCGGTGGGGACTAAGGAAATGGCTGAGGAAATAGCTGTAAAGGCAAATTCGAAATTCGAAAACTACCAATAAGGGCTGCCGGGAGGCGGCCCTATTTTTTTCCTAATTCCATTATAAACTCCCTGAGTTTCTCAAGATGCCCTTCGTGTTTTGACCAGCGCTCCACTTCCTTGAGGTCAAAAATTCCGCTCTTTGCGACCAGCACAGCCTGCTGCAAAGATTGCCGGTCTTTCCAGTGAAAAAAAGCGGCTAGTCTGTCCTTTATACAGTCCGTGCGCGTCAGGATTTTGATTCTTCCGGCCGTCGTCTTGATAACGCCAAACTTCCTGACAGGAACTTCTTTCCCAATGGCAACCGGATAAGGCAGGAATTCCAAAACCAGCGCGCAGCCGCTCTTTTCGAAATGCCTGCCGGGCGTTTTTTTGAAGCCAATCGGTTCAAGCGCCTTCCTGACTGCTTCCATTTTCTCATCGGTTACAAAATCAAGGTCGGCAGAAACATACTTACCGTCAGAATATATCGCGACACAGGCGCCTCCAACAAGAACCGCATCTATTCCAGCTTTTGCCAGCGTTTCGCAAACCAGTCCGGCAAGGTCCTTTATCGTTCCTTTTTCGTTTTTTTTCATTGAGATTTCCCTGTTCTTCTCGGCCTTGTACGCCGCCTGAAATACCGCTCCAGATCTTTCTCAGGCAGGACTCCGTATGCTTTTTTAATAAGCGCTTTTAACTCATCCAGGAAAGGGTATCTTGGGTTGAATTGATACAACCTTATCTTGCCTCTCTGAACGCCAGAAATAATATTGCCTGCTTCCAGCCGGATCAGCTGCTGCCTTATGCCATTCGGCGGCTCTCCGAAACAACCGGCTATTTCGCGGATATAGCCGTTCTCATATACATAAAGATACAACAGTACTTTTTCAACTATCCTGTTCCCGAATAATCCTTCAAGCATACCCTCTCCGTTTTCTGTCATATCTTATGGTCATATGAACATATATTATGTTCTTTTATATTCTACCCCCCTTCCGGGCTTCTGTCAAGCACCAAAACGAAGGATTTAATTGGGTTGCGAAACTGCATGCATTCTGATATATTTAAACAAGACGACGGCTGTTTTAAACAAAAGAAAATTAAGCACCAAATCTCAAGTCCGTCAGAATTCGGACGAGATCTCGCCACGATAAATCGTGGCGGACACCAAGCACCACATAAACGCCAAAAAAACAAAAACAAAAAAAGAAAACAAGCAATTTCAAAATCAGCTTTGCGTTTGTATTTTTTATTTTTATTTGGGATTTGGTGCTTGTGATTTGTGATTTAGCCTTAAGTGGTTTGGTGCTTGCGATTTGAGATTTGAACTTTTGAAATAGGGAGCATTTATGAAAAGAGCCAAAGTAGCGGTAATCGGGGCAGGCCAGGTAGGCGGCATAGTAGCGTTTCAGCTGGCGCAGAAAGAGCTGGCCGATGTGGTATTGGTTGACATAGTGGAGGGAATGCCCCAGGGAAAGGCGCTGGATATGAGCCAAACCTCGGGAGTGGAGCATTTTGACGCTAAGGTGACAGGAACAAACAATTACGCCGACATAAAAGACAGCGATATCGTGGTCATAACAGCCGGTGTTGCAAGAAAACCGGGAATGACCCGCGAGGACCTGCTGAAGATAAACGCGGATATAGTGAAGAAGGCCGCAGAGTCAGTAAAACTTTACGCTCCCGAAGCCATTATTATTTCCGTGACCAATCCGCTGGACATAATGACACAGTTGGTCTACAAGACCACCGGCTTCAAGAAGAACAAGGTGCTCGGAATGGCCGGCGTGCTGGATTCGGCCAGGTTTGCCTTGTTCATAGCCGAAGAACTCAAAGTATCTATAAAGGACATCTTTCCGATGCTGCTCGGCAGCCACGGAGACACGATGGTCCCCCTTCCCCGCTACACCACGGTCTCCGGCATTCCTCTTACCGAACTTCTTCCGGCCGAAAAGATAGCGAAGCTCTCGGAAAGGGCCAGGAACGGCGGCGCGGAAATAGTTGCTCTGCTTAAGACCGGAAGCGCCTATTTTGCTCCCGGAAG
>CAIWRR010000029.1 GCA_903915125.1 Candidatus Firestoneibacteriota bacterium
ATAATCCAGTGCTCTCATTTGCCCTCCATAATCTTATCTAAACAATTATACCCGAAATGCCTATGCCATAAAAGTTATATCGAAATCGGCGCAAAGCCGGCTCCAAGGCCTATTCTTCTTACATATCTTCTTACATATATGTAGACTGTGCAGTTCTGCAATTATATTGATATTGGTATGGGCTTCCGTTATAATTGATCCTTATGAACGATTTTAAGTTCTGGGCGGCGGCAGGCAGGCTTTCGGGGTTGGGGTTGACCCTGGCGGCTGTTATTGTAATAGGGCTATTTATAGGTGTTAATATTGACAAAAAATTCGGTACAGCTCCCGTATTTACGCTGATATTGCTGGTTGCGGGAATTGTCGGCGGTTTCATATACATCTTTAATGAGGTACGCTCAATAAAATGGAAATGACTACTCTTTTAAAGATATTGATTGGCGCGGCAGTCGGAGGCGCGGCGGCGACACTTAACAACATCCTGCTTGTCTGGACCGTTAAGAAGGCGCTGGCCGGAGCCCCCAAGAAAGGGCGCGGCGTCATGTTTATCAGCCTCGGAGCAAGAATGCTCGGACTGTTGCTCGTAGTGTTTGGCGCCTCGGTTATATCGGGCAAAGACACGACCGTGATGTTCTCTCTTCTTGGAATGCTCGGAATAATGACGTTTCTTTCTCCGAGGAAGAGATATTCCGGAATGGGTAAAAAGGCGGGCAAATGAACGAAGCCGGCCCGCTAAAAGAATTTCTCATACCGAATCCGTTTCACGTGCCTGAAGTGGTCTATATGTCCTGGATCGTTATGGCTCTTATCATTGTTTTCTTCATTATTGTCAGGCTCACGCTTAAAACCCTCCCCCGCGGCGCGCAGAATGTTACCGAGTTCTTCCTCGAGTGGATAATCAAGCGGGCGGAAGAATACATGGGCAAAGAGGGACCGAGGTTCCTCCCCCTCTTCGCGCTGCTATTCCTTTTTATCTTTATTTCCAATCTGCTCGGACTGATTCCGGGCTTCAAATCCCCGACCAGCAACATCAATGTGACGCTCGGTCTTGGGCTTATAATATTCTGCGCGACCCACTATTTCGGCATCAAGGCAAAAGGATTCTTCGGATACTTTAAACACTTTGCCGGGCCGCCATTCTGGCTCGCCCCTCTTCTTTTCCCAATACATATAATTGGCGAGCTCATCCGGCCGCTTTCTCTCGCGTTCCGTCTATTCGGAAACATACTCGCGAAAGAAATACTTCTTGGCATACTCGCGACGCTGCTCGTCACATTCGCCTTCACAGACATGCCGTGGATAGTACAGAAGATGCTCGAGACAGGTTCCCTGATACTTCGCCCTCTCATTATGGTGCTTGGAGGGCTGGTTTGCTTTATACAGGCTTTGGTTTTCACGATGCTGGCCATGGTGTATATTGCCGGGGCGGTTTCGACTAGCGAAGAACATTAAAAATGATGCGCAGAAGTGCGGATGCGCAGATGCGCAGATGCGCAGTCTTCAGATATCTGAATGTTCAGGAAAACAACGGATCAACTAAAAAACATTCCGTCAGGGGCGGAAATCCGCCGGCGGGAATATAATATGCAGCACAAGGAGGCAATATGGGTACAGATATGATTTTCATAGTTTCTATCGCGGTAGCAGGAATTGCAATGGCAATAGGCTCTCTTATGACGGCGAGCGCACAGGGAAACGCGCTTGCTAAAGCTATGGAAGGCATCTCCAGGCAGCCGGAAGCTTCAGGAGCCATAAACGGCACGCTTATTATAGGACTCGCGTTCATTGAATCTATCGCGATTTACGTGCTCGTTGTGGCGCTCATCATTCTCTTCGCAAACCCGTTCACGGCTCCTTACATGAAAGTGGAAACGCTCCGCGCCGAGAACCAGGTTTTGTCGCTTGAAATGGAAAAGAAACAGCTTGAGGCCCAGATGGCCAAAACGGTTGAAGCAAAGCCGGCGGAAAAGGCTGCAAAAGGAAAATAAATGCTCAATTTTGAACCCTACATACTGTTAGCCACCATAATCACATTCCTGATAGGCATGGTACTTATCTGGAATGTTTTCCTGAAACGCTTTCTAAAGGTGCTTGAAGACCGGGCCGCGGGCGTGAAAGAGAACATCGAATCCGCCGAGAAGAATAAAACCGAGTCGGAGAATTTAAGGCTTGAGTACCAGAAGCATCTTGACGAGATAGACAAGAAAGTCCAGCAGGCAATAAAGGACGCGACCAAAGAAGGCATTGAGCTGAAAAACGATATAATTCTCAAGGCGCGGCAGGAAGCAAAGGATGTTCTGGACAAGACTTACGAAAAGATAAACCTTGAGAAAGAAAAAATGCTTAAGGAGCTGAGAATAGAGGTCGTAAACATGTCTGTGGCCATCGCCGAAAAACTTATAAAAGAGAATCTCTCTCATAAGGTAAACGACAGGATCGTGGATGAAGTCCTGGCGGAAATTGAAAAAGGCGGCAAATAATGCCGGCAGGCACACTCTCAAAAAAATACGCCTCCGCGCTATTTGGGGCCGCCCTTGAACTCGGGGTTGACGGCCCTGCCAAGATACAGGAAGCGCTGGCCTCTGTTAGTGAAAAGCTTGAAGGCCAGGCTCTTTCAGCGCTCCTTTCCCCGTCAATACCGGCACGGGAAAAGACAGAAATGTTTTATTCTCTCGCCGGAGAGAAAGCTCCGCGGGAGGCGCGCGCGTTCCTGTCCCTCTTGCTCGAAAAAAAAAGGCTTGCTCTCTTTAATGATATTTTTGAAGTCTATTCCTTGCTCTGCGAAGAAAACAAAGGCGTCAAGCGCGCGGAAGTATTCTCCGCCTCGGAACTTGATGCGGCAGAAAAGGAGAAGATTAACTCCGTCTTGGAAAAAAGCTACAAGAAGAAGTTCAAACTAACTTACGCGATTGATACGGGGATGATAGGCGGGCTTTCAATCCGGATAGGCAATGACCTGGTGGACGGCAGTATCAGAACCAGCCTGCTGGAATTAAGGGAAGCTCTAAATAATTAAAATACTTCAGCCTGAAGGCTGGGAGTATATTGTTTTGCGGGTATTCTCCGGCATAAACGAAACAAACTGAGGTGATCATGTCTAAGGATATTAAGGCTTCACCGGAAGAAATAACATCGGTACTCAAGGAACTCATACAGAAATACGAGGGCAAGCTTGACCGCAGGAATACAGGCGTAGTGCTTACGGTCGGAGACGGAATCTGCCGCGTTTACGGCCTGGACGATGTCAGGTACTTTGAGCTCGTTGAGTTTCCAAACAACATCTACGGCATTGCCTTGAACCTTGAAAAAGACAACATCGGGATTATTGTTCTCGGCGATGATAAGCTTATTGAAGAAGGCGATATAGCAAAATGCACCGGAAGGGTTGTCGAGGTACCGGTAGGCAAAGAGCTTCGCGGCAGGGTTATTAACGCCCTTGGGAATCCTCTCGACGGGAAAGGCCCTATCGTGGCAAAAACAAGAAGGGCCGTGGAACTTCGCGCCCCGGGAGTCGTGGAAAGACAGCCGGTAAGAGAACCTCTTCAGACCGGCATCAAAGCGATAGACACCATGATACCGATTGGGCGCGGGCAAAGGGAGCTTATAATCGGCGACAGGCAGACTGGCAAGACTGCCATCGCTATCGACACCATAATTAACCAAAAAAACACCGGCGTAACCTGCATTTATGTGGCAATCGGGCAGAAACAATCCACGGTCGCCCAATTCGTCAAAGCGCTTGAAGAAGAGGGCTCTATGGACCACACAATAGTGGTCTCCGCAACGGCAAGTGATCCGGCGGCGCTGCAATTCTTGGCTCCCTATTCAGGCTGTTCCATCGGGGAATACTTCAGGGACCTTGGCGAGCACGCGCTGGTAGTCTATGACGACCTTTCAAAACACGCCGTCGCCTACAGGCAGGTCTCCCTCCTGCTTAAGAGACCTCCTGCCAGAGAAGCGTATCCGGGAGACATTTTCTATCTTCACTCACGGCTGCTTGAGAGGGCGGCAAAACTCAGCAAAGAAAAAGGCGGCGGATCTCTGACGGCTCTTCCGGTTATAGAAACCCAGGCGGGCGATGTTTCCGCTTACATACCCACCAATGTTATCTCCATCACTGACGGGCAGATTTATCTTGAAAGCAACCTGTTTTATTCCGGCGTGAGACCGGCCCTGAACGTAGGCATTTCCGTGTCAAGGGTGGG
>CAIWRR010000030.1 GCA_903915125.1 Candidatus Firestoneibacteriota bacterium
CAGCACCTGCCATTCCAGTTTCCTGTAGACAACTTTGTTTTTTCCAAAAGAGAAAGCAATAACCGGGAGCGCGAGCAGAAAAACCGCGAGGAAGAGCAGAATATTTTTTTTCAAGCAACCCCCGTCAATGCCCGCATGCAGAGCAATGTTTTTTTTTGCAGGAGCCCCCGCAATCGCAGGAGTGGCCGGAGGAACCGGAGAATACAGTTCCGGACTTGAAACCAAACACAGACATTTTTTTCTTCGCTTTGGAAGCGCCGCAAGCCGGGCACTTCACATTTAATAATGAGCTCCCAAAGATAAGGTCTTCAAAATCCGCGCCGCATTTCCCGCAATTGAATTCGAATAGCGGCATGTCACTTACCGTACATGTAGCTCAATCCATTCCCGTGGAATATTCCGCGGAAACGTTCTTCTGCCGAATTGTCGCCGAAGATCCGCTCCAACAAGGACAGGTCCTTCTTAGGGGCAATAACAACCGGCTCCCCGTTTATCCCGACGGCCTTCGCGGCCCAATTAATGGCGTCTTCCTGCGTGCCCAGCTCGTCAACAAATCCGTACTGGAGAGCCTGGCTGCCGGAAAAAATCCTGCCGTCGGCGTGTTTTTTAATCTCCGCGACTATCTGTTCCTTTGTTACCGGGTCCGAAGCGGCCGCGTCGCCCGCTTTTTTTATTTTAGCCGTGAAAACCGCACCCCTTCCATCCGCTACGGCATCGACGAACTGGGCATAGACATCGTCTATCACGCCCTGCAGGAGCTGTCTTTCCTCTGTGGTCATCTTGCGCATCGAGGAACCGGTATCCTTGAACTTCCCGCTCTTAATAACCTCTTCTTTAACTCCAATCTTGTTCAGGAGCTCTTCCAGATTAAGGTTTTCCATGATAACCCCTATGCTTCCAGTCAGCGTTCCGGGGTTTGAAAAAATCCTGTCGCCGTAGCAGCCAATATAATAGCCGCCCGACGCCGCGAGTGTGCCGAAAGAAACAATGACCTTTTTATTATAGCCGTCTTTTTTCTTCACCTTCTTTAGCTCAGCGACAATCTCCTGGCAGGCGGAAACGCCTCCTCCCGGAGAATCAATTCTCAGCACTATTGCCTTAACATTCTGATCTTTCCCGTATTTCTCAAGGACATCAATTACCTTTGCTGAATAGAATATAGGGCCGGATATTGTGACAAGCGCGAGCTTGCTGCCCGTGAAATTCCCGGTAAGTTTATGCGAACCAATAGTCTGGCTGTCGCCGGATGCGCCGATCAGCGCCCGGAGCGAGATGAATACAACTAAGAGACAGACAAAAACAATGGTGGCCCTTAATATGACTTTTCTTCTCTTTTCCATTTATGCCTCCGGCTTATTTCTTACGGTTTTTTTATTATGTCGCCAAACGTTGCCCTGCCGCCGGCCTCATCCTGATACTTTTTTATTTCGTGTGTATTCGCTTCAAGGAGCGCATCTTTGACGCTCAGGCTTATTTTCCTCCCTTCAAGGTCTAGCTTAATAACCTTTGCCGTTTTCTCGTCTCCTTGCTTCACGGCCGACTCGGCGCTCTCCACCGGCTCGGCGGCAAGTTCGGAGATATGAATAAAGCCGTCCAGCCCCGGTTCAAGTTCCGCGAAGGCTCCGAAAGACACCACCCTTACTATCCTGCAATTCACTATTTTCCCAGCGGCGTATTTTGACGGAATCTCGCCAAGCCAGGGATCGACAGTGAGCTGCTTAATCCCAAGATGCACTTTTCTATTAGCCTTATCAAGGTTCAAAACAACGGCCTCAAGTTTCTCGCCTTTCCGGAAAAGAACATTGAGTTCATTTATGCGTTTTGTCCAGTAAATATCCTTTTTATGTATTACGCCTTCTGTGCCGCCTTCCAGTTCCAGAAAAAAAGAAGAGGCTGAGTGTCCCGTCACAGTACCGGTTACTTTAGAGCCGGGGATAAATCTCTCTTCTGCTCCGGCAAAAGGGTCGGCCTCAAGCTGTTTGAGCCCGAAGAGTATCTTCCTGTTGTTCTTGTCAATGTTTAGGACTTTTACCGTGATGCTGTCGCCGATAGCGACCAGCTCCGAGGGATTCTTAACTTTCCGGGTCCAAGAAAGATCTGATATATGCAGAAGGCCTTCTATCCCTTCTTCAAGTTTTATGAAGGCGCCGTACTCAACTATATTCACGATCCTGCCGTGTATTTCAGAGCCGATAGGGTATTTTTGTTCAATGGTTGACCAGGGATCTTCCTGCAGCTGCTTTAGGCCGAATGAGACCCTGTTCTTTTCACGGTCAACCCTGATGACCTTAACCGCTACCTCGCTGTCAAGCGCGAGCAGTTCAGCCGGGTGGTTGACTTTGCCCCAGGACATATCTGATATATGGAGGAGTCCTGTAACACCGCCTATGTCAATAAAAGCGCCGTAGGACGTTAAGCTCTTTACAACGCCCTTCCTTATCTCGCCCTCTGCAAGTGAGGCCCATATCTCCTGTTTTATACGGCGGCTTTTGTCCTGTACCGCCAGTTTATGAGAAACCACTATCTCTCCGCGGCTTCTACCGAATTTTATGATCTTTAACGGGAGTTTTTTTAAGGCAGACCCGGCGTTCTCTTCCGGAAGATACTGCGACTGGGGCAAGAAAGCCTCGGCTCCAATATCCGCCATGAACCCGCCCTTGACTTCCTGGACTATCCTGCCTTCTACTACCTCGCGATCCCTAAAAGCCTTTTCGAGAACTGACAGGTAACTTATTCTGTCAGCCTGAAGTTTTGAAAGAATTACAGTTCCGCTGCCGTCTCTAAACCTGTCAACAACCACGTCTACGATATCACCGGGCTTGGCGGAAACACTGCCATCAGGGAGGAGAAATTCTTTTATTGGAATCAGCCCGTCAGATTTGTAGCCGACATCTACTATTACATGCTCTTTGCCTATTTGGAGAATCTTCGCTTTGACCTGCTTCCCTTCTTCAAGTTCCGCGAAGGATGAAGCCAGCATATCACCCATGGTCAAATTGTCTTCTGTCCCGCCGTTATTGTTAATCTCTTCGTTTGACATGGAAACTCTCCGTTGAACGGTAGCATGGCACGCGGTTTGCGGCAGGAACAGGAAGGGCTAGAGTTTTTTAATTCTTTCCGCGACTTCTTTGATAATCCAGTCCGGCGTGGAAGCTCCGGCCGTGACGCCGGCCGTCTTTTTGCCCCGGAACCAGGCAGTTTGTAATTCAGACGCGGCCTCAATGTGCCTGGTCTCTACACCCGTTGTCTCGCAAACTTCTGCCAGATGCTTAGTGTTGGCGCTGTTTTTCCCGCCGACAACAATCATTATATCAACTTCGCCCGCCAACTTCAAGGCGGAATCCTGGCGCTCATGAGTTGCGTTGCATATGGTATTTAGTATCCTGAATTCTCTGGATTTTCCGCTGAGCACTTTCATAATCGCCGAAAAATTGCCGTTGGACTGGGTTGTCTGAACAACTATTCCCATTTTCTTTACCGGATGCACCTTTTCCGCCTCGGCAGGGGTTCCCACAACAATAGCGATCTTTCCCGCATAGCCCTTAATGCCGATTACCTCAGGGTGGTCTGCTTCCCCTATTATTATAGGTGTATAGCCGTCGCGGGACAACTGCCTGACATATTCCTGCGGTTTTTTAACGAAAGGGCAGGTAGCGTCTATTATCCTGAGTTTCTTCAACTTAAACTGCCGCTCAACTTCCGGAGGAACACCGTGAGTCCTGATAATTATAGTGCTGCCAATCTTGACATTTTTCAGGTTTTCAACAGCCTTTATGCCCTTCCCGTCAAAATCTTTGACTACCTGCGGGTTGTGAATAATCGGGCCATAGGTGTAAACGCTTCCGGAGATGCTGTTTGCTTTCAGAGCGGTCTTTATAGCCCGTTTAACTCCGAAACAGAACCCCGCGTGTTTTGAAAGTCTTACTCTCACTGCGCCTCCACGGACTTCTTGATTTCCGCGATTCGATCCATTACCCTGTCCACCGACAGCTGGTAGGTTTGCTTTTCGTCCGGCAGCGCGTAGATATCGAAAAGATCTACTGCCGGTCCGAAGTTTACGCTCATTTTCGTGAAAAACTTAGGGATATGTTTTCCCTTGGGGAGCGCATCGCCGCTTCCCCGTATATAGCAGGGAATAACAGCAGCGCGCGATTCATACATAAGCATGCCGACGCCGGCTTTCCCTCTCTGTAATGTTCCGTCCGGACTCCTCGTCCCCTCCGGGAAAGCAATTACGGCCCCGCCTTTATTTAATACCTGTTTCACCTTTTCATAGCCTCCGCGGAATCCGGTCCCGCGGTTCAAGGGTATCGCGTGGATGGAACGCAGGAGCGCTCCGGCAAGCGGGTTCGTAAAAAGCGTATCTCTTGCCATATACCAGGTCGGCCTGGACCAGATAGAAAGACCAACTGCAGGAGGATCGAACATGCTCGCGTGGTTGGAAAGTATCAACAGGCTGCCTTTCTTTGGAACGTTTTCCAGCCCCGTCACGGCAAATCGGAAAAAGGACCTGTAGAATATGGTGCTGACTAACCTGCCGATGTTGAACATGATGTTCATATGAAAATAATACAATAACACTGCCGCTAATACAATATAAATACAAGGTTGTTTTTAACGTTCGTAACGTAAACAAAAAAAAGGGCCGCGGAAAACCGCGGCCCTGAACTCATAAAAACTTTTAATTACTCAGCTTTCTTTTCCGTCTTCTTATCTGCTTTTGCCGGCTTATCATCCCCGCCGCCGTTCAGTTTTTCAAGATCATCCGCTCCGAGAAGCTGGACGTTCCCGATATAGAGCGGGCCGATAAGTTTCCCGTTTATGTTCCACTGCTTTAATTTCTTCTTCCAATCTATCGCGGCTCCGTTATTTGAGCAGGCGCCGGTTAGTTCAACCTCCATGGCGTGCTTGCCAGGAGCAAACATTAACGGCTGGTCTAATCTTGACTTGTAATCGCTTCCTTCCGGTTTAACCGTAAGGGTCAGTCCCATCGGGGTTTTACCGGGATTTGAATATTCGAACCTTAGAAAATCAAACCCGTCCCAAACGCCTTTCTTCGGCTGGTATTCTCCAAAGTAGACAGCATCGGCGGTAGGATAAGTCGCCGCTTCCACCTTTAAACTTACCCCGCCCTTGCTAAACGCAACCTCTTCCGAAAGATTTATTAAAAGCCCCGAGCTTGTGTCATTGGGAAGCTCGCCCTTCTCAACATTCATTACATTCGCTTTCTTTGCGGAAGCCACGCAAAACACCAGAAACAAAACCGCGCTAACCAGCATCAACTTCTTCATTTTTCCTCCTGTCTCGCCCGCCGGGCATGTAAATTAGAATCAGTTAATTATAGTCCTGCGACCCGGCACTTTCAAGTGTTTTTTAAAAAGGGCCGCGAAAAACCGCGGCCCTTATGTTCAAGCAAAGTGAAACTTACTCTGCCTTCTTTTCCTTCTTCGCGTCCGGTTTCGCAGCTTTATCGTCCCCGCCGCCGTTCAATTTCTCAAGGTCATCCGCCCCAAGAAGCTGAACGTTGCCTATGTAGAGAGGTCCGGCAAGTTTCCCGTTTATATTCCACTGTTTTAGTTTTTTCTTCCAGTCTATCGCGGTGCCGTTATTTGAGCATGCGCCGGTGAGTTCAATCTCTATAGCGTGCTTGCCGGGAGCGAACATCAACGGCTGATCAAGCCTGGTCGTATAATCACTTCCTTCCGGTTTTACGGTCAGAATAAGGCCCATCGGAGTTTTCCCGGGGTTGACATACTCGAATCTCAGATAATCAAACCCGTCCCACACTCCTTTCTTCGGTTGATATTCTCCAAAGAACATATCTGTCGTTGGATAGGTTGCCGCTTCAACTTTAAGACTGACACCTCCCTTACTGAAAGAGTTCTCTTCGGAAAGATTTATGGTTATCCCGCCGCCCGTGTCATTTGGCAGCTCGCCCTTCTCAACATTCATTACATTTGCTTTCTTAGCAAATGCCAAACCTGTTATCATCAACAACATCGCAAAGATTGCCATCAGTTTCCTCATATTTCCTCCTGTCTGTGCCTCAGGCACAATAAATTCGAATCAATTAATTGTAACCCCGCTCTCAATAATATTCAACTATTTTTTGATAAAAAAAGGGACCGCGGAAACTCGCGGCCCTTTTGAAGGACTAAAATATTGGCTTACTCTTCTTTCTTTCCAGCCTTTTTATCTGATTTGGCAGGCTTATCATCCCCACCGCCGTTGAGCTTCTCAAGATCATCAGCGCCCAACAGCTGCACATTACCAATGTAGAGAGGGCCGGTAAGCTTTCCGTTAATGTTCCACTGTTTTATCTTCTTCTTCCAATCTATCGCGGTGCCGTTATTTGAGCAGGCGCCGGTTAGTTCAACCTCTATGGCGTGCTTGCCGGGAGCAAACATCAAAGGCTGGTCTAATCTGCTGCCATAATCGGCTGTTCCATCCGGCTTTACGGTCAAAATTAAACCCATTGGGGTTTTGCCGGGATTAACATACTCAAACCTTAGATAATCAAAACCGTCCCAGACGCCCTTCTTTGGCTGGTATTCGCCGAAATACACCGGATCCGGAGTTGGATAGACAGCTGCTTCCACCTTGAGACTGACCCCTCCCTTGGAAAAAGCATTCTCTTCGGAAAGATTGATGGAGCAACCCTTCGAATCGCTGGGCAGTTCTCCTTTCTCCACATTCATTACGTTCGCTTTTTTCGCGACGGCCAGGCCAAAGACCAGGAGCAAAACCGCTATGACCAGCATCAACTTTTTCATATTTTCCTCCTTTTTTGCGCCTGCCGGCGCCGCTGCTTTTGACAATCGGTCATCGTTTGCTGCTTCTCATACTATTTAACAAACTTCTCTTTCTTTCCTTCACTCCGTACGGTCCTCAGAAAACTTCCCTCGCGCCGTCAGCCGAGTTAACCACCCAGAACTCCGGCGTCAAACCGGTCTTTTTAGGGTACTCTTTCATTAGCTTGTCCTCAAGTTCCTTTATCGCGGAATTCCTTACCATACTTATAGTGCATCCTCCAAAACCCCCGCCGATTATCCTGGTGCCGTAAACGCCTTCAACGCTGTCGGAAATATCCGCCATGGCGTTTATTTCCGGGCAGCTTATTTCAAAGATATCCCTCATGCTGCGGAAAGATTCCCGCTGCAACTCGCCTATAGCTTCGAGATCGTTTCTCTTCAACGCTTCTGCCACTTTTTTAACTCGGTCTATCTCATAAATAACATGCTCGGCCCTTTTGCGCGCCGGCAAAGGAACCTTTTCCTTATTCTTTTCAAACACTTCAAAGCTCACATCCCGCAGGCCCCTGACTTTAGGGTCAAGTTTCCTAAATATCTCCGCCGCCAGGGTACACTGCTGCCTCCTGAGATTATACTCGGAGCCGGCAAGAGTGCGCTCTTTTTTTGTATCAGCGATGAAGAACGAAATATCCGCAAACTTCATCGGAATCAGTTCAAAACTCAAGTCAGCGCAGTCAAGAAAAAGGAGGTGACCCTTCTTGCTCATAGCCGACGCAAACTGATCCATAATACCGCACATTACCCCGACAAATTTGTTCTCCGCTTTCTGGCAGGACTTCACGAGTTCAATATCTGTTAGTTTAAGGCCCTGCATCGCCCGAACTGCCGTGCAGACAGCCACTTCGAGCGCCGCGGAGGAACTCATGCCTCCTCCCTGCGGGATATTACCTCCAAAAACTATGTTCATACCTTTAAGTTTAAAGCCGTCCTCGAGCAGAACACTGAATACTCCCATGAGATAATTCGCCCATTTCTGATTTTCGCTGAACTTA
>CAIWRR010000031.1 GCA_903915125.1 Candidatus Firestoneibacteriota bacterium
GCTGAATTTGAGACAGGCGAGCGGACAGCCGCGACGCCGGCCTTCGTCAACGGAAAAATCTATATCAGGACGGAAAAGAACCTTTACTGCGTTGGTAATAAGTAGAATCGTGTGGTTTATGATGCAAATGCCGAAGAAAACCCCGGGCGTGAGCCCGCGGGATGAATTCGGCATGAATGATAATAAATATCACAACTCATCAGAAACCCCGAGCGTAAGCTCGGGGAGTTTCATCGGTGCCATCGATGCCCTTCATCGGTGTAATCAAACAGAGTCTTTGGACTTAAAAAAACTATGCTGACGTTTTCTAAAGATAAAATAGACGCTATCCTGGCCAAATACGAGGTCAAAGAGACCTCAGTTATACCTATTCTTCAGGACATCCAGAAGGAATACAGGTATCTGCCCAAAGAGGCGCTGGAATATGTCTGCGCGAAGAGCGGCATAACACCTGCCAGGATCACCGGAGTATCAACGTTTTACACGCATTTCAGGCATACCCCGGTCGGCAAGCATTTCATTCAGGTCTGCCACGGCACGGCCTGTCATGTAAAGGGCGCCCCGCTCGTTACGGATTCAATAAAAAGGCATTTAAAGATAGCCGAGACTTCTGACACGGACAAGGACCGGCTCTTTACGGTTGACCGCGCCTCCTGTTTTGGCTGCTGCACGCTGGCCCCGGTCGTGAAAATAGACGGTATAACCTACGGGCACATCACGCCGCAGAGCGTTCCTGACATGATAAGCGGCTTCTTGAAACTTTCCGGCAGGCAGAAAGAAAAGCTCGCTGAAAAAAACGCAGGATTCGCGCCCGGCAAAAACGGGCTTAAACCCGTTGAGGTGAGAATAGGCCTGGGTTCCTGCTGCGTGGCGGGTGGCAGCCAAAGCGTCAGGGAAGAGGTTGACAGGTACATCGCGCTGTCAGGCGCGAACGCCGTCACCAAGCGGGTCGGCTGTGTCGGCGTCTGCTCGCATACCCCGCTAGTCGAGATAATAACTCCGCAGGGTCTATCCGTTCACTACACTAACGTCAAACCGGAAGATATCGGAAAAATTGCGAAGAAGCATATCAAGCCGGGAGGTTTAGCCCGCCGCCTGGCGGTGGCCGTGAAAAACATCACGGGCGCTTTCTATCTTGACGAGAAGAATGCTCCAAAAGAATCGGGCGACGCCGAGCTGAACAATTTCCTTGAGAAGCAGAAAAGAATAACCCTTGAATACAGCGGGCAGATAGACCCGATAGACATAGAGGAATATATCTCGCACGAAGGCTTCAAGTCTCTTGAAAATGTCCTGAAGACAAAAACCCCGGACGATGTTATCGAGGAGATCAAGGAGTCCGGGCTTCGCGGAAGGGGCGGAGCGGGGTTCCCGACCTGGAAGAAATGGGCGCTGGTCTCGAGGAAACAGGAAGACAAGTACATTATCTGCAACGGCGACGAGGGAGATCCCGGCGCGTTCATGGACAGGATGCTTCTGGAGTCATATCCGTACCGCGTCCTTGAAGGGATGGCGATAGCGGCGTACGCCGTCGGGGCGAACAAAGGAATACTTTATATCAGGGACGAATATCCGCTCGCTATAGAACATATTGAAGAAGCCATCGCAGTTTGCAAAAAGCGGGGAATGCTCGGCTTTAATCTTTTCGAAACAGGGGTCTCCCTGACCCTCTCGGTGAAGAAAGGTGCCGGGGCTTTTGTCTGCGGCGAAGAAACTGCGCTTATGGAATCCGTGGAAGGCAGAAGGGGCAATCCCCGCTACCGCCCGCCGTTTCCCGCGGAAAAGGGCCTTTTCGGAAAGCCGACCCTGATAAACAATGTTGAAACCTA
>CAIWRR010000032.1 GCA_903915125.1 Candidatus Firestoneibacteriota bacterium
GGAGTATCCGTCATCTTCGCGCCCTTTATCATGAAGCCGAAGTCCTCAACCGGTTTATCCGAAGGATTGAAAACATTGAAGTAAACCTTCTTGTAAGTGTTCCACGCGCCTTTCTTAGGTTTATCAACGCCGGCCCAGCCTGTCTTTGTGAATTTCAACAGCAGGCTGAAATCCCCTGTCTTCTCCACATTATCTTCGCTTATAGTGCACTCGCAGTCCTTTATGTCATCAGGGGTTTCGCCTTTGTTTATCGAAAGTACCGTGAGTTTCTTTGCCTGCGCCCCGAAAGAGAGTGAGAGCGCGATGGCCATTACGATGAAAAAAATCTTTTTTGAAGTCATCATTCCTCCTTTGTTTTTGCTAGTCTTCCAGCCAAATCTTCTGGATATAAACCGTCATTTCCGGTTCGTCGCTGTTGCCCCAGAGAGCCCAGCGGAGCAGGCGCGAAAGATCCAGGGGAGTTTTTCCGTCATTGCAAATCTGCCCGGGAAGGTCAATCTTTACCTCGTTTTTTCCCGGTTTAAGCGGTATGGTCCAGTCTTTTCTGTTCTCCGGCGTGTTCGTCATTTTCGCGCCCTTAACCATAAAAGAAAGCGTGTCAACGGATTTGCTTGAAGGATTGAATATGTTGATGTTTATTGTCTTGAAATTGTCCCATCCGCCCTTCTTGGGTTTATCAACGCCGGCCCAGCCGCCTTTCTTGGTGAACTTTAGCAGCATAGAGAAATCACCTGTTTTTTCAACGTTATCTTCGCTCAGCGTGACTTCGCAGTTCGCGACATCGTCAGGCAGTTCCCCTTTGCCCAAGGACAGCACCGCCTGTTTCTTCGCCTGCGCGGCAAAAGAGAGCGAAAGCACCAGCATAAGAGCCGTAAAAAGTATTCTTTTCCCTGACATAAAGCCTCCTCTGTTTTAATGTGTCAATTGATAATAACCCTTGATTCACGAATTTTCAAGCATCAAGTTTTCTCGCTTCGGGCTGATCCTGAAGTTTTGCGAATACCAGATACGCCGAAATGATAAAAAGCACAAGCGCGCTTTCAAACACAAGTTTCGGAGCCAGGCGGTAAGCGTAGCCGGCGAGCGAGCCGGCCGGTATCATGGCGGCCAGAATAAGGGTGTTTATTACAGAAAGCGAGCGCGACCTTTCCTTTGGCGTAAGGATATTGAACATATATGTTGAGGCGAAAGGGAAGAAGAAGGCAGCGTGAACTCCGTTCAGGATGGAAGAGATCATCACAAAAGACATATCATATTTAGGCGCCGCCAGCAGGCACAGAACGGAGAATACAGGGGCAAGGTTCACTATCTTAAATGACCGGGTATAATCCTTTTGCTTTATAAGCGGAATTACTATCAGCGAGACCGCCACAAGCGTTACCGCGTAGATGACGGGAAAGACGGCTATTGCCGAGGAATTGAGCGAAAGCCCCTTTGCGTCAGTCAGATAAATGACATACATGGTGTTCCACATTCCAAACCCGAAACCTATGAGCACCTGCACGGCGAAAATAAGGAAGAGGCTCTTTCTGGCCTGCAGTTTCGCGAGGCCTTTCCGGAATTTTTGGAACTCCTCGCCGAAATTAAGATCAAGGTCGCGCGCGGCGTTTTTCCTGCCTGCTTCGGTTTCCTTCAGGCGCTTCTGCCTCCAGGCCCAGCCGGCGCACATTGAAACGCAGGCTATGATATAAAGCAGCCTTATGCCGCGCATTTCGCCGAAAGCCGCGACTATGATTCCCGCGACCGGAAGCGCCAGCCCCGCGGCCACGTTAATAATCTGCAGGAGCGTAAAAAGGTAGGAGCGTTTTGATTTGTCGATGTCTCCGACAAAGAGGCAGTTCCAGGAGGAATTTCCCGCGTTGCAGAATTGGATCAAAACCGTGCCCGCGAGAAACCACCAGATATTTTGGGCGAAAGCGAAGAGCAGCATCGAGACGGGCCACGCGATAAGGTCAAAGGTCATCAGGGTGCGCTTGTAGCCCCATTTTTCCGAAAAATAGCCTCCCATCGTCATGCCTATTGAGCCGAGCGCGATGCCCAGCGAGGCCAGGTTTCCTATATCGCTGGAGGAAAGCCCGAGGCGCCTCATATATATCGGAGCGTAGGTTCCGAGCCAGGTCAGGGGTATCATCCACGCGGATTGCGTGAGGAGTAAATGTTTCGCGTTGCCCTTGGCGGCCGAGGCCATCTTCTTCAGGCTGTTTAGCTGGAAATCCACAAGCGAGACCGAACTTTTAACTGCGGTCTGCATTATTTGCGATATATCGGAAAGTATCATAGCGGGGCAATTTTACCATAAAAACGCGATTGGAGCACAGATTTTCGGGCTGCCCGGTTGATTTATCCCGCCCGTAATTGTATCATTGGCTATGGGCGAAGAAAAACTGCTGTTTAAAACGAATGACATATTCGAAGCGAATATTATCAAAAGCAAACTTGAAGCCGAAGGCATTCCCGTGCTTGTAAAAGGCGAAATATTGGGCAACGCCTACAAGGTGACGGTAAACGGCCTGGGTTTAATCAGAATATATGTCGGCGAAGAAAATTACGAGACGGCAAAGCAATTGATTGATACCGGAGGCGGCAGTGAAGACAGCGATAATAAACGGTAAAGTCGTAACTCCCGAAGGGGTAAGGGAAGGCCTGGAACTGAGGATAAGCGGTGGGAAACTAATGCTCGGGAAGCCGGAAGCGACGGAATTTATCATCAGGAACGGAAGGCTGGTGGAAGAGAAGGCTTCGGGCGGCAAAGTAAAGGCAGACAAGATAATCGACGCGAAAGGAAGTTATATCCTCCCCGGGTTTTTTGACACGCACCTGCACGGCGGCGCCCTGATAGAGTCTTCCAAGGGAAGATATGAAGTCAAGACCGGGAAGTTTGTCTATTCGGAAAAGGAGTTTGAAGCAGGTTATCCCCGGATGCTTTTGGCTCACGCGCTGCACGGTACAACCTCAATGATACTTTCCATTTCTTCAAATCCGAAACCGGTTGTTGAAATGTTCATGAAGACGGCCGGCCGGCTGGTGGATAAAAAGAACCTGCCCGGAGCAAAACTTCTCGGACTGGATATGGAGGGCACATATATTAAGGACCAGGTCTACGGGGGCGCGCAGGACCCGCAGAATTTCATAGAACCCGATATCAAATATTTTGAGAAATTGAACAAGCTTTCAGGCGGCTCGATCAGAAAAGCTCTTGTCGCTCCCGAATGGGGGGAGCCTGCGGTAAAATTTATAAAGTTTCTTGTAAAGAACGGGATAAAAGCCGGGGTCGGGCACAGCGGCGCGACCTATGCGGAAATGATTAAGGCGTATGAAGCGGGAGTGACCTATGCGGTGCATTTCGGGAACGGCCCGATGAGCCAGAACTTCAAGACGGGGGGCGTGCTTGACGCGATGTTCGAACTTTCGGATAAGATTACGATAGAACTTATCGCAGATCTAAATCATGTTCACCCTAAATGGCTCTCCGCGTTCCTTAAGGCCTTCAATTTCAACGCGGTTGGAGTGACAGACGCGATGTTTGTCTCGGCCTCGCCAAAAAAGATAAAGGAGTTTCAGTACGGGCCATTTGCAGTTGAAGTGAGGAACGGCGCGGCCTGGCTAAAGGACAAAAAGAACACCCTTTGCGGGAGCTGCGTGACCATGGATGTAATCTTTGAGAACCTTCTGAATGTCATTGCCGGTAATCAAACGGGATATCTTACCGGCAAACTCTTTGATAAGCCTGTTTCGCTTGATTCCGCGGTGTCAATGGCCAGTAGATTAGTGTCGGAAAACCCCGCGAAACTCTACGGTTTTGAAGGCAGGCTCGGTTCAATTGAAGACGGAAAAGCGGCGGATTTGGTAATAGCGGAGATAAAAGAGAAGAATGGAAAGGTGAA
>CAIWRR010000033.1 GCA_903915125.1 Candidatus Firestoneibacteriota bacterium
CGGTGCAGGCCTGTTCCGCGGCTTTTATGGAAACGAGATCAAGAGCTCCCGAAACGGCAGAGCCGCTTAGGGCCAGGACAAGCAGCAGAGCCGGAAGCGCGACTGTAAGTATACTTTTTGATGCTCTCATCTCTCTTCTCCGTGAAAATCTAATTACGCAGATTTCTGAAAACCTGATTACTCGGATTTCAAATACAATTACGCAGATTAAACCAAAACCATGCTTGCTCTAATCCCTCTAACCCCATTACTAATCAGCGTAATCAATAACTACTCACCGATGCTTGTCAAAAGGTCATGCAGTGTGTTTACAAAACTGGCGTCGCTGTAGTCAGGAAGCCCATCCTGGGTGTTTAACGCGTTCTGCAGATTCTCAATAAACGCCTGGGTCTGCGTTGGTTCATACATTATGTTGTGCGAAACAACATTAACCGTACAAGGCACATGCGGCGGAGGATTTGTCCTGAAACTCTTATTGTAGATTCTCGTATACATTTGGTTGTTATCTGCCCAGAAATTGAATTTCTTGTTGGCGCCGCTCTGAGTGCACATGCGGTTCAGGTACTTGTGCTTGGCATAAAGGGTCGGATCCGTGCTCTGATAGTAAGAACCGTAGTAATAAGGAATCGGATTGTACATATCTATAGGCGGAGAATACGGATTGTTGTTTCCTCTGCCAAGGCACTGACAGGATGCGGCGTATTGTATCTCATCATCGCCGTTGTAATCGGTGCTCCAAAGCAGGTGGAATACCGCCAGTTTCTTCGGATAGTAGTATTTCATTTGCCCGCGCAAAGAAGTGAAAAGGTCGGTGTCTTCACCGACAAAATAATTGCAGGTAATAAGGTCCCTGCGGTAGTTGGTCGTCTCATACTGCGGCGCCAGAGAATAATCCGAAAACACGAGTCCTTTTGAGATTATCGCAACCGGCTGGTAATCAGTACTCTCTGCCTTTGTGGAGTATGTATGCAATTTTGAGGTATCCCAAAACGAATCCCCGTCAAGGTGGGTCTGGTTAATGGCACCGACATAAACATCATCCTCACAGAAAATGGTAACAGGGACTTTTGGGACGCCGTAAAGAGCAACCGGCACCTGGCAGTAGACAACCCCGTATTTTTGCTTCTCTATGGGGTCGTTCAGGTCGCCAATAATCTGTGGCCTCGGGCAGTTGTCCTCGTTTATTTTGCTCAGGTCGTATTTTATGACCTGTACTGTATCGTGCAGCCAAACGCTGAGGTTAGTCGGGAAGTCGTGGCTCCACAGAGCTTCGACTCTTACATACATAAAGGGGTTATTGTTGCCGGGGTCATTAACATAAGACGGCCATGCAACTGAACCCGAGACTGAGTTGCCGGATTTGCTGCTCCATCTCCCTGGCACTGCGCCGCGCTGAGATCCGCCAATCGTCTTGGCAAAAACAATATCTCCGTTGGAAAAATCACATCCTACAACCGCGCTATGTAGATTGAAGATAGGAGTTGTCCCATCCGGATAAACGGATTCCAAACTCGCATGCGAGTCATCCTCTCCCGTGCAAGTTAACGTAGTGCCATACAGCGGGCTGGCAGATATTGGTACAACCTTCCATTCATCTATAAAGTAATCTGCCGGGTTCCCTATTTTTACTCCGTTATAACAGCCAAAACATAATCTTATCCTGACACGATTCTTTGTGTTGTAATCCTCCCACGTATCTCCCGGGCCTACCGCGTAGGTTGCCGGTAAATTGCCTGCATTCGGATATGTCCCGTCGTTTGGAGGATTATTGCTCCAGCTAAATGTCATTGCCGGATTGGGAAATAATGCTGTCGGGGAGAGGTGATATATTGTCGAGAAAGCGGAGCTTGTATCCATCCGCGAAGCTTGGTCGCCTCTCAGAGTAAAAACCTGGTCTGTAGCATTGTCTACCACCCTGTCATCGCTGTAACCATTGACCGAACTTTTCCTGCTCAAAGCAGTCCAGACATACCTCCTGCCCCTCCACTTCTGGCCTGTGTCTCCCGGTTTTTTATTAAACCTCCACCAACCCCACACCAGAGGATAGGTGAAGTTTAATTTCCTGCTGGGGTAGTCAATGGAGACGCAGGTCGGCGGAAGGTTGCCCGGATCGTTAATATAATCAGTTGTTGTTGAGTTGGCCCCGGAATAATCCGCGTTCTGTCCATATCCTATCGGAAGATTGGGAAGATTAGGCCAGTCGTTATACCTCATCATGGCGACATTCACATAGGCAAGATCCCTGTCAACCGGAATGTCAAAGTTAAAACCCTGGGTCTGAAACTGCACAGTTCCGAGGTTTAGAGCCGGCCCCCACCAGTGAAAAGTGGTGAGCCCCCCAAGCGGCGAAGCGTCCGTCTGTCCCGGGACTTTCTGAATCTCGTAGTTGCTAATCTTGGTCACTTTCCCTACCGGATGAGACCAGTTAAGGGTCCACTCCGGAGTTATCAGGTGGGCAAAGTTCTTGTAGCTGATGTTCGCCATAGTCGGAACATTAATGGTCTTGCCGCCGTTATCCTTGTCAACCAGGAGGTTATAGCTGTAAGAAGTGCCGTCATCCGCGGTTTTCGTAATGGCGCAGGGATTTTTCTTCGCGTCATAGGGCCCGAGCTGCCACTTGGTAATTGATTTTGCTTCAAAAAATACACGCGAGAAGCCCGGCCAGCTTTCCGGATTGTATTTATAATTTGTATAGTTATAGTAGGCGTCAAAAGGATCGGGAATACCCTGGGGGCCGGTTTCGGCAAACAAAACATGGGTACCGTTGTCCTTAAATTGCCCGAGGGGATCTCCCTCATATACGTTTATCTTTTGCGAAACATCTATTACAGGGCCGAAGATTTCGCCGTCTTTGACGAAACAACATGCCCCGTAGGTTTTGCCTACAGTGGCGTATCCGTTAATATGCATCGGGCCGAACATCTTGACGCCGTTTAATGTCCTTACGCTCGTTCCAACATCCTGGAACTCGGCAAAATCCGTGGTCGCGTTCATTTCAAGCCTCGCGGTCTCCGCAAACCTGGCAGTGCTTGAATCGGTCACGGTGGAAGTGCTTACCGGATACTCTCCGAGGCTCGCGAGCAGTGAATAGTGATAACCTCTTCCGATAAGCGCCAGACTTCCTATGCTGTACTGACCTCCGGCAAAAGGCACATCCTTGGACACCCTGTACTGGTAGAGGAAATAATAGGCGCGAAGATCGTGTATCTGCTGTGAAATGCCCGCCCTGGCTATCCAGGAGGCTTTTATCCTCTCCGCTTCCTTCACCACGCTCTTGATGTTAACCGTTGTCAGCTGAAGAAAAACTCCGGCCAAAAACATTATCATCACCATAAAAACCATGGACAGCACAAGCACTGATCCGCGGTTCCTCTTCATCCCATTAGCCGCTGTTCTTTTCATTTCAGTACCAGCCTCCCGGTGACCTTCTCGCCGGCCGTATTAGTAACCATGTATATGTAAATTCCTCTGGCAACGGCTGAACCGTTGTCATTTTTCATATCCCATTCAATAAGACCGCTGTCGTCTTTTATCGTCCTGGCGAGCTCGCCGGATACCGTGTAGATACGAAGCGTTACTCCGGATGTCAGGTTCATGAACTTCACCGTCTGTCCCGAATTACTCTGCGCGTCCGCCGGATTAGGGAAAACAACAAAAGACTTCAGGTCAGCGGAGGCCTGAACAAACCGGCCCAGCCTGTAAGTCGAAAAATGCGTTAAATCCGCATAAACCAGTTTGTGAACCGTGTCCACAACCGCAGAATCAACTATTACCCACCTGCCATTGCTCAAGACCAGCAGTTTCAGGTTGTTTTCCAGGAAACTGTCGTTTAAGCCGGCTGAGGAATAATCTATTTTCAGCCTAACTGTTTTCCCAGGTTGAATAGAAAGGCCAAGCAACACGGTAAAGTCTATCGTAAAAGGGTCAAGGTAAGAAGGAAACCTAAGGTTGCTGTACGCGGCACTGTTCGCGCCGGAGATAACCGCTGCCGCCGGCGTCTCTCCGTAAATTATGGTATCCCGGCTGAAACTGCCCGGAGGAACTTCAATGCTGTATTTGTCGCCGATTATCGTTTGAGTCGAGCCGTAAGCGCTGTCAAGCATTACATAATAATCATAGCTCTTTGTATCAGTGAAAAGCGGAGAGCTGACAACAAGGGAATATCTTCCAAGCGGCTGTCCCGAAGGCAATTGAACTATCATAGCGGTATCGGCAGACACCGTGAAAGCCAGGTCCAATCCTGTGTTGGTCTTCACTCCTGAAATAACCGAACTTCCCGTGCCGCCGTAGAACCCGCCGCCGCCTATTGTCATTGTAAGCGCCGAAACAGAATGGCAGTGATTCGGAGTTATCACGCCAAGAATAAGAGGAGAAGAAACAACCGTTATGGGAATAGAAGTGACAGCGGCTACGGGATTTCCTGTCTCAATGATTACATTATATGTGCCGGCAAAAGGCATAACCGGAATGGTCGCCACTAATGAAGTATCGGAAACCCCGGTGAATACCGGCACCGTTGTCTGCGGCGAAGTGTCAATCTTTATAGACCGTATATCACTGCTTTGAGTCCCGCCAAAAAAGCCGGAGCCATAGACAGCAATAACGCTTGTCCCGTTATTATACACCTGCAAAGGATTTACTGAAGAAATATAGGGCTGGAGTGTATTTACAATCAGTTTCGGGCTTGTTATGTTTGTGCCGAGGCCTGTTGTGACTTTAATGTTGTAGGTACCTGCCTTCAGCGAGCCCGGGAAAACAACGCCAAAAATATCAATATCGGCGGCAACCGAGTAAGACGTTGCCTGCGTGCCGGCCGCGTCATCCAGCATCACGGAAGAAACTGTGGCCGAAGGAGTGCCGCCGAAGAAACCGGTACCGTAAATATCATTTATAACAATAGTCGCCCCCGGCGTTGAGCTGTTTGTGTAAGCACCGGACGGAGTAAACCCGCTTATATTAACGCCATAAACGCTGTTATAAGGCCCTGCTGAGGTCGTGTTTGAGCCGCCGCCGTTCGCGACAATTATGTCGTAGTAATTATTTGTGCCTACTCCCCCGTCATAGAGCGGCGGCAGCACCGCTTGCAGGCTGGTGTCGGAATATACCGTTATTGAAGTCGCAGTCAGAGCGTGCACGGAAACGCTCCTTACATCGCCCTTGTCTGCGCCGCCGAAGAAACCGGTACCGTTCACGACAATTGTTTCATAGCCGGTATTTCCGTTTCTGGCAGGCAGGCAGGTTGCTACCGTGGGGGCCGAGGTTGTTACCGTAAAGCGCTGGGCGCTTGTAGTGTTTGAGTCGGAATTTGTGTAGACCTTAACATTGTAGGAACCTGTCCTTATGCCTGCTGGAACGACCGCGGAAGCAATCTGCGTGTCAGAGAAAGTCGCGGCAGAAACATCAAAAGCGGTATTATGCGCGTCATCAAGTTTCACGAGGGTTACGGGAACCTTGCTTCCGGTGCCCCTGAAGAAATTTGTTCCTGTAACAGTTACGGTTGTTAGCCCTGTATTGTTGCCAATCGCCGGAGTTATCCCGGTGACGGTCACGCCGCTGCCGGGAATACCGTATTGCGCCGCGCTGGCGTCGTTCCAGATCTGGTCGCTGCCGGAAATACCCAGCTGGACCCTTAATCCGTAAGTACCGGGAAGCATGCCGGCGGGC
>CAIWRR010000034.1 GCA_903915125.1 Candidatus Firestoneibacteriota bacterium
ATTCTTGTGTTTCCTGCCCTTGATCTCTTCCATAGCCTATCCTCCGGGTTTGATAGGCCAACTATACCGTTGATTTACACCATTTTCAAGCTATACTAGAGTACGGTTTGCTCCTGAACTATGCACATCTCACATGATTCAGAATTATTAATATTATCCTATTCAAAAATAATCCCCATAATACCACTATTGATTTATCTTTTAAGCAACAAATTGAAATTTGATTTGAGTTTATCTGTCGGAATAGACTTTCTGAACATTAATCCCCCATTACTCAGTCGCTGACGCATTTACTATTTGCTATTTTACTCCCGGGTATGGAAAATGCAAAGGGAATTATTAGATTGGATTAAGGTTTCATATGTGAAAATGACTTGTGAACCACCTCAATATATGACCGGCCTTATCCTTCCCGGCCTATATTCTCTACTTCTCTCCTGTAATCAACCTGACAGAATATAATAGTCCACAATTGTGAAATATTACAAATTTGTCTTCAAACGACCTTGCGGCGTATAGCCGAATAATGACTATTTTGCGAATATTCGATTCTTCTCGCCACGCGCGTTTAAACGAGTTGCAGATTAACTAATGAGGTATTTTACAAACGGACAGGCGGGGTGTGTTAAAAGACAAAAAATGAGGGGTTTTGGAAAGGAACTATCGATTTCTTTTACTTGATAGATATTCAGACATTACTTTTTCAATACTGACCTTTCCTTCAGTATCCGTACTGTGGCATTCAAAGCCAAACCCCTCCGGTAAAAACTTGCCATAATGTAACTCATCCTTTTGAATTAGCCAATTTGCGAAATTTAATCCAGATTCATCTTCACCAAGGTCGTAATCAAAAGCAATATAGATAGGACAGCCTTTTCTTTGAACAAGTTTGACCGCAGACTTATAAGACCTTGCCAATGTGAAATCCTTGGTCTTCGGGTCTCTATTATCATCTAAAAATAGTTTCCAAGACATTAAGCACCTCCATTAATTTATTATTATTTCACATACCTCATTAAATGTCCATGTGTCATATATGTGTCTTAAATGGTAGGAATTGAGGGTACAACCAGAGCAATTGGGAGTAGTTCAATATTTATGGAATGTCTTACAGAATAAGAATTCGCTATGAAAATGAAGCAAACAGTCATCGGTTCAAAACACCTTGAGAGGGTGGCGTCCTAACCAGATAGACCAACGCGCCGTTAAGAACGATTACTGATTGCTCATTACTGATTACTAATTAAAAGCAAAACAATAACAAAACAAGATCAAAACAACTGTAAAACCAATAACAGGGAGTATTTTAACCTCTGGGGAGAGTTTTTTCAAGTTTAATAATCCATGAAAACAAATGGAACAGAGCCCGGTTTTCGCTTTGATTGTCAAAAGGCCAGGCGTTTACTTTACCGATAGATAGGCTCCGTCCCCTTTGTGGAGGCGCGTGTACGCCGTACAGTTTGGCGGGGTATTCTTTGGCATAACGAAACAAACCCTACATCCGCTGCCTTTCCCAAAGAAGCATGGCTCTCTTGCGCTTTTTTCCGCCGCCGTAATTATGAATTTCACCGTTTTTCTTGATAACCCTGTGGCAGGGAACCAGATAGGCGACCGGATTATTCGCCACGGCTCCGGCAGCTGCGCGCACCGCCTTTTTGTTTCCGGCTGCAGTGGCAACCTGTTCGTAGGAAACTGTTTTACCGAAAGGGATTCTAAGCAGCGCGCTCCAAACCTTTTTCTGAAAAACAGTGCCCCGCAGGTCAAGGCTTATATCTCCGCGCTTCGTTTTCGTATTAAAGGCTTTCAGGGCGATACCTTTGACCTTTTTTAAATCACGGATAAATTCACACCCCGGGAATTTCTTTTTTACCCAATTCAACTCTACCCGGATATTTCCGCCAAATGATAGCAGACAAACGCCTTTGCCGGTTGAAGCCAGCACCACTTTCCCGAAAGGAGATTCAGCCGTTCCCCAGGTTATTCTTTGCTTTTTTATTCTTACGGCGTTGCTCATTTCTTAGGCCTCAAACATTTCTTTCATGGGTTTCCAGTAGTAATCCATCCATCCCTGTTTAATGTCTTTAGCTTCGGGTGCAGGGACTCCTTCGTGAAGAAATTCAAGCAGCGTGCCGTTTTTCTCAGGGACAAAAACAAAAGTTACGGTTGAACTCGCTCCTTCTTCCCAGTCCGAAGCCCGCCAGGATTGCACAATCTTTTTGCCGGGAATAAGAGCCAGGTTTACTCCGCTTATATAATCCCCGTACGCGGTAAACTTGCCGCCTTCTTTAGCGCTAATCTTCGCGGGTTCCCCGGTAAAACCCGAATGTTTCTTTGAATCCATGAGGGCGGAATAGACCTGAAGAGGGCTGGCCTTGAAGCGGACCTTTTGTTTAATTATGTTAGTCTTCATAACAGTTTCCTCCCTTCGTCTACAGCCTTAGACGCTTAAAAGCCCAGGTCCCGACAAAAGCCATGAGGATATCAAACAATATCAAAACAGCAAGATCAAGCAGTATGGGCATACTGGAAGAGCCTAAGATGACGAAGCGCAGGGCGTCAACCGCGTAGGTGGCGGGATCTATCCTGGTAAGAATCTGCATCCAAGCCGGAAGGTTATCCAGAGGATAAACCGCGCCGGAGAGCAGGAAGAGCGGATATATTACAAAACTACTTATGAGTCCGTAACCCTCAGGGCTCTCCATAAAAGAACCAATGATGAGCCCGAGGCTTATAAGCCCGTTGGCGAAAATAAAAAGTATCGCCATAGAAAAAAGCGCGCTCGGGATAGAAAATTTAATGCCGAGGAAAAG
>CAIWRR010000035.1 GCA_903915125.1 Candidatus Firestoneibacteriota bacterium
CATAAGGTCTACTCAAATATATCTCGTCTAGTTTTCTCAAAGAACGAAAAAAATAAAGAGCGCCGATTCCAGCGCTCTTTAAAAAATCTGAAAAAGAGACTCTAATTTTTGATTAGGGGCCTTTCCCAGATTTCTCTAAACTAGCGTTGAAAATCGTTTAAAACTCAGATCTAAACTCATGTCAACCAACGTGTAGCGATTATAACAAAACTTCTTTGAACTGTCAAGTGGTATAACAAACTTTCTTTTAAAGAATGAGGGAAGAATATACAGGATTTAGCAAAGAGTGTCAAGGGTTATTTATCATTACGCCAACGGCCGGAAAAATGCCTGAACCACAAAAGCGCTTTCCAAATAAGCAGTTTTAGGAGCATCTGTTTCAAGGTATTTCACTCCTCTATATAATATCCGAGCCTGTTCAAATCAGCAGTCTTTGCAACCGGCTTTCCGTGTTTTTTTCCTGTAAGGAAAAATCCGTTATATACCACGGGGCCCATTTCCTTGAATAAAAAGTCCTGCCGGCCGGCTCTAAAAGCCAGCTGCCATGCCATCATTTTTCTTCCCAGTAATTGATCAAGAATCTCGTAGTCGGCGCTCTCGGGCAAATCATCCGGCTGCGGATTCCAGCAAAAACCAAAACTAGCAAAAAGAGAGAGTATTGCCGACGGAATATCATTTGTTCCCCAGAAAGTCACATCAACCCCCATTACATTGGGGTACTTTATCCCCCGCAGAGACCAGAGCCTTGTGGCCTGATAAGCCCCTCGGAATTGTTCGGCTGAAATTCCGCCGGCGAGCATGAACGCCGGTTTGTCTTTTCCTCCGTAAAATTCCAACTCTTTGAGGATTCTTTCCGTGTTCCTTGTCCAATAATTCCAGGGCTCCAGCACAATTTTACCTTTTAATTTATCCGGCAAAGGCCTGCCGCCATGATCAGCCCAGGCCCACATTTTTATTTTTTTATTATGCTTCTTGTTCAGCTTTTCCAGGACATCGTAATACGCGCCGACCAGCCCGGTAGGGCTCATTCCCTCCATGGAGGGTTCTTTGCTCAAGTACCAGTTCGCCTCATCCAAACCGAAATGCAATATCCCTGAATCAGGCATTACCGAAATTATCTGTGATGCTATTTCTTCAATCAGCGCAATGGTTTTGCTGCAGATCAGAAAAGATGTTGAACCGTACATTCCTGGCCCGCCTTTCAATTCCGGATAGTGATAGACGATTGAACCCACATGCCCCCAGGCTTCTATCTCGGGAATTACCTCTATATGGAATTTTTGGGCGTATTTAATAAGAGCCTTGAACTCCGCCAGCGTAAGAGCAGAAGGATTCTCGCTGCCGAGAGGAAGGCCTTTCAGCCGGAGGCCAAAGAGCTGGTCATCGTAAAGGTGGAGATGCAACGCGTTCATTTTGAGGCTTGCCATAATCCTGATGATTCGCTTAAGGTAACCGAAAGAAAAAGACGACCTTCCAAGGTCAACCATAAAAGCTCTGACCCCGTGGGCAGGCGCGTCTTCTATCTTCACGCAGGGGAGCTTACCGCCCGGCAGCGAGTATCCGAAAATCTGAAGGAGAGTCTCCGCCGCGTAAAAAAAACCTTTTTCTCCCGATGCTTTGACAGTAATACAAGTTTCGGATATGCTTAAATTGTATCCTTCCGGACTACGAACAGACCTGCTATTTTTGAATTTTACTTGAAGGCCTTTCCGGCTTGACTTGATTCCCAACTCAGCAAGCCCCTCCGCAAAATTCAAGGGAACATTTCCCGATGCGGAGATAACTCGGTTTATTATGCATAGCTTCTTTCCGGGCGCGCTAATCTTTTGCGGCGCGGGCCAGATATAATCCAATGCTCTCATATGCCCTCCATAATCTTATCTAAACAATTATACCAGAAATGTCTATGCAATAAAATACTGCGGCCTGAAGGCCGGAGTTTTTGTTTCGGTTGGTAAAGATATAATTCATGCCGAATTTCCGCCG
>CAIWRR010000036.1 GCA_903915125.1 Candidatus Firestoneibacteriota bacterium
CGCTCAGGAAATCCCACGAGAACCCGCTTATCGCTAAGATTTACAAAGAGTTCCTTAAGGAACCTCTCGGACATATGTCCCACAAACTGCTGCATACTCATTACCATGCGAGATGCCCTGAAGGGATCCCGACGGAAGTCAGAGAAAAAAACATAAACGTCTGAAACATCAAGTCTTCAAGGAGGAAACATGGCAGTCAAGTGCCTTGAGATAAAGGACAGAGAAGTCAGGGAAAAATTCAAAAAAATAGAGAGTTTCATAAATTCGGAACATAAACTAAACGATAACCAGGGTATGCTGATGGGCGTGCTTCACAAAACCCAGGAAGTTTTCGGCTATCTTCCGCCGGAAGCGATGAGTCTGGTCTCCGACAGGCTCGGCATCCCTACAGCCCATATCTACGGGATGGCCACTTTCTACAATTATTTCACGCTAAAGCCAAGGGCAAAGTACCAGATATTTATGTGCAAAGGAACGGCCTGTTATGTCGCCGGCGGCGGCAGAGTGCTGGAAAAGCTCCAGGAAACCCTTGGCATCGGACTCGGCGACATGACGCCCGACCATATGTTTGGCCTAAATATAACGCGCTGCCTCGGCTGCTGCGGTCTCTCTCCTGTAATGCAGATAAACGACGATATCTATGTTCGCATGGGGCCTGAAAAGGTTAACGCCATACTGGACAAGTACAGAAAGAAAGAGACAAAAAAGAAAAAAGCTTCCAGGTAATCAGCCGCGGGATTAAATTGATGTAATTTCCGGCGTTCGTTGCCGGTGTAAATGTCCCTGTAAAGCAAAGAGTTGGAAAGCCTCTTCCATGACAAAAGTCATTGAATCCTGACGGGATAACCTCTAAAATCAAATAACTAAATATTGTTTTAAAAGGTTGATAATGGAAAACGATACGCTTGAGATAGTTAATGAAAGTAAAATATCAGGCATTCTTGACGGGACAAAAGATCCGTCTTTTGAAGAGGTCAAACGCGTGCTGAAGAAAGCGCGCGAAAAGAAAGGACTTTCCGTTGAAGAAGTCGGCGTGCTCGTCAATATGAAGGGCGAAGAGAATATGAAAGAGCTCTTCCGCGTCGCGTCGCTCATTAAGAATGAAATTTACGGCGAGAGGCTGGTCTTTTTTGCCCCGCTTTATGCCTCGGATTATTGCGTGAACGACTGCGAATACTGCAACTTCCATGCAAGCAACAAAAACGCCAAAAGATCCCGGCTTAGCATGGAAGAGGTAAGAGCACAGACCGAGATTCTTATAAACATGGGGCACAAGAGGGTCCTGCTGGAGTTTGGAGAGGACCCCGTGCAGGCTGACATAGATTATGTGGTCAGCGTCATTGACGCTATATATTCCGTAAAAACACCCAAAGGCAATATACGGCGGATAAACGTGAATATTGCCGCGACAACCACAGAGGACTACCGTAAGCTCAAGGCCGCGCATATCGGCACTTACCAGCTTTTCCAGGAAACCTACCACCGGGAGACTTACAGAAAACTGCATAAAGGACCGAAGGCGGATTACGACAGGCAGATAACTGCGCAGGACAGGGCGCTCGAAGCGGGTATTGACGACAGGGGGCTTGGAGTTCTCTTTGGCCTCTACGATTGGAGATTTGAAATCCTTTCTCTGATCTCGCACGCCGAATATCTGGAGAAAAGCGGAGGAGTCGGCCCCCACACCATCTCTGTCCCGAGGCTCTGCGAAGCTCCGACCGTGAATTACAGGCCGGAGTATCCCATTTCTGACGATGATTTTCTGAAAGCAATCGCCATTATCAGGCTCGCGGTTCCGTACACCGGAATGATAATCAGCACGCGCGAGACAGCAGAACTTCGGCGCAAAGCGTTTAAAATAGGGATATCACAGACTTCGGCGGCCTCAGTTACGACGACAGGCGGGTACGGCAAAAAATCAGCGATGTCCCAGTTCGAAAGCCATGACAAGCGGAACGTGGAAGAAGTCATAGAAGACGCGGTTGAACAGAACCTGCTCCCGTCATTCTGTACGGCATGCTACAGGATGGGGCGTACGGGAGAGAACTTCATGGGGATTGCCAAGCCGGGAGAGATTCACGAATTCTGCCGTCCTAACGGAATAATTACTTTTGCGGAATACCTTGAAGATTTCGCGCCCCGGGAACTGAAGGATAAAGGCTATAGGTTAATTAATCATTTCCTTGGTCTGATAGATGACGAAAGGCTCAAAAAGAAGACGGCAGAACACCTTGAACTGGTGAAAAGAGGGAAAAGAGACCTTTTCTTTTAAGAGGCGTCTCTGGCTTTTAACCCGCGTCTGTTGTATAATCTCTCATGCCCGAAAAGTCATATAATAGCGACATATTTGACACAAAAATGAATATTGTCGTTGCCGCGCCTGCCGGGTCAGGAAAGACCGAAAAGCTGGCCAGAAGATATATCTCGCTTCTGAAAGCCGGCAACCAGCCGGAACGCATCCTCGCTATAACCTTCACGGAAAAAGCCGCCGCTGAAATGAAGGAGCGGATCCTGAAAATCCTGCGAAATGAATACCCGGAACTTTACCTGTCCATTTCAGAAAAGATCTTCCTGATGCGCATACAGACAATTCATAGTTTTTGCCTTACCCTGCTTCGCAGGTTCTCTTTTGAGATGGGGCTTGACCCCAATTTTGAGATTATGGATCCAGCTGATCTGGAACTTGCCGGAGAGTCAATAGCTTCGGCGCTGGACGCCATAACGCTAAACGAAAAGGACGCGCTGAGGGAAGATCTCCTTAGCCTTTCTGCAAAACTCGGCTGGAACAGATTAAAAAATTCAGTAAGAGCGCTCTTCGACCTGCGGCCAGCTTCCCTTAGGGTGGTCTTTTCCGCTCCGGACGTTTCCATTTTGGAACAGAACAGAAAGGAAGCGCTCACAGCATGCCTTTCTTCCGGAGATTTGGGGAAGGTGTTCAATCAGGCATTTGCCGCGCCCGCCCTGGAAGGGATCCTTGCGGCTCTGGAAGGCAACAAAGAGCTCTTCCTTACCGAGAAAATGGCTGCAAGGAAGAAGTTGCCGGTCGGAAGCGGGTTCAAAATAGACAAAGAAACCTATAACGCCCTGACTGCTAAGCTGCGCGCCTGGTACGTAAGTTTGAGAAAGTTGGCCTATGTTTCAGAGATGATGAGCCTTTACGGAGTTTTCGCAAGATGCCGGGAAGAATATGACAGACGAAAGAAGGAGCTGGATCTTTTGGATTTCAACGATCTGGAATACCTGACGCACCGTCTTATCACGGAGCACAAAGACCTTAATAATGTGCTTCTGGCTTTTGACGAGCAGACTGACCACATCCTTGTCGATGAATTCCAGGATACAAATTATATGCAGTGGAATATGCTTGACCGCCTCACTGAAGAGTGGCACTCCGGGTTGGGCCAGAAGAGGGATGCAGGCGTCGAACCTACGCTTTTTATAGTGGGTGATATGAAACAGTCGATTTACGGCTTCAGGAACGCAAGCGTGGAAATCTTCGATATCGCGGCCATGAAAATGCAAGGATGGTATGGCAAGGCGTTTAGGCGGGTGAATGTAACCGAAAATTACAGATGCGGTGATGCGATAGTAGATTTTGTGAATTCGGTATTCAAGGATGTGATGAAGGGAGACAGAAAGCGTTTGTGGATGACCGCGTATGAGGAGTTCGCCGCGAAGAGAGGCAAGGCCGGGAAAGTAAAAAAAATATTTATTCGTGAAGCGGAAGATGAATTGACAGCGTCTGCCAAGGCAAGGGAAGCAGAGAATGTGGCAAAAGAGATACTTGCTGCAGTCGGCAAAGAGACAATCTTTGAAAAAGGCCCTGAAGGCGAGCGCGAAAAGCTCTGCGCTTACAGCGATATTACAATCCTCATGAGAAAGCGGACCTACCTTCCGGCTTATGAAAAAGCGCTTTCCGCGGCAGGAATTCCTTTTGTTGTTGTCGGAGGGCTGGGTTTTCACCAGGAGCCGGAAGTAATCGCGTTAAGGTCTCTTCTGTTTTTTCTTGCCGAACCGTCGGACGATTTCAGCCTCTATCTGCTTTTGACAGGCGATTTTTTTAGAATGAACGGGAATGAGCTTGCGGAAGCAGTTGGGAAAGAAGGGTTGACGCTCTTTGAGAAACTTGGCGCAAATCCCGTAAAACTTCCTTTGTCGGAGGCGCTCTCAGCCGTAGGGTTTGAACCGCTTAATGTGATCATAGAGCGGTTCTTGAAAGCTGTGAACGGCGCGGAAAAGTTCCCGTCGGGACAGGCCGCGGCAAATATCAGCAAGTTCGTCCAGCTTGTGCAGGAGTTTGAAAAAGAGGGACGTCCCTGCCAGGTCATCCGCGCCTATTTTGAGAAAAAGGAAAATTCTGCGGACGAGCCTAAAGCCAGTCTGAATACCGAGCAGATGGACGCCGTAAAGCTGATGACTGTCCATAAGGCGAAAGGCTTGGAATTCCCCGTGGTCTTTGCCGTCGGGCTTGAGGAAGAATCAAAAGACAAAGGCGAGGCTATCAGGATAAGGGAGTACGATGACGGGGCGGAGATGCTTTACCTGCCTGACCCGGAACTTCGAAGAGAGGATGCGGGATTTGCGGAAATAAAGCAAAAGCAGGAGGAAGAAGAGAAACGGGTCCTTTATGTCTCGCTGACCCGCGCCCGCGATATACTCTTCCTCTCGGGAGTTACGGGAGAAAAAAGCACGGGATTACTGAAATATATTCCTCATTGAAGAGCCGGCGTCACTTCTTGAATACAAGCCAGCCGAAAGCGGGCAGTATATGAAAGTCAGGTTTTTCCTTTCCGTTGGGAGTCCACAGCGTGAATTCTCCGCGCCTTCCTTTGTTGTAATCGCACCTGCAAAGGCACATGCGCCACTTTGATCCGTTCTTCGGATACACTCCCAGGTCCTTGAAGGAAATTTTAAATTCAGCCTGGAAGTATTTCCCTTTGGTAACATTCACGGCAGTTTTTGTGTTTGGAGAGCTCCACTTGTTGTCAAATTTTCTGTAATACTCGGCGGAGTAGTCAAGCAGGTTACCTTTTGCGTTCAATTCGAAACCGAAATATTTATTGTCTTTCGGCGTAGGGTCTATGAAGATCTCCACGACATCATCAAGCCAGACGGAACCCTTATAACCGCGGTTCTTGGCGTTGATGCTGATGTCATTTGCATGGTAACCGAGGTAAAGATAATCGTCGTCCCAGCAAAGTTTCGCGACTGTGGATTGCCGGAGGTCTCCCTTTTTTGCCCATGGGAATTCAAACGGACCCACCGAGCGGAGTTCCTTCCAGATAGGTTCGTTCAATTTTCCGTCGATCTTGATCTTCACGCCCTTTGGCAGTTTCCTGCAAATGTATGATTTATTAAGAGTTTTTTGCATTTAAGCTCCTTTTCTAGCCTTTTTCGGTGGTTTGAAAAACTCGTCAAAGTTGGAATTGAATATCTTCTGAAGGTAAGGTTTTGAAACCCCGAGCTCGCCATAAATCGAGAAATCCGCCTCTATGTATGCCCTGTAGTCTTTATGCCAGGGCCAGAAATCGCTGCCGAACATTATGCAGTCCGGCGGCAGTATGGAAAGGGCTTTCCTAAGCGCGTCTGCCTTCCAGATTCTTGGCGCGCCGGAAGTAGTGTCGATTATGCATTGTTTTCTGTTAAAATCTCCGGCCCAGAACCTGTTGGCGACCGCTATGCACTCGTCCGTCCAGGGCCAGCTGATGTGCGCCAGCGCGAATTTTATCTTCGGATAATCATAAAGGGCTTCATAATAAGCCGGCCGGCAGTAAGTTGACATTGCCCCCTTCATCCAGAGGATGCCGGAATGGAATAACATCGGAACATTTAGCGTGTTAATAAGCTCGTAGGAATTTCTGGCTTCTTCCCCGTGAGGGTACCATTTCTTTGGGAGCATTTTAACGCCGCGAAGTTTCAGCTTCTTTATGCCGCGCTCTATCTCGGAACAGGCGCCGGGAAGCGTCGGGTTAATTCTCACAAAGCCGTAAAACCTCTTCGGGGCGGACTTCTGTATCTTTGCCGCGAAGTCATCGGCCTCAACGGTCTCCTGCAGCGTGTCGTTTTTGCCAATTGGCGCGAAGACAATGCATTTTTCTACTTTATTTTTATCCATTCCCCGAAGTATTTCAGCCGGCTTTTCCTTCCCCATCAAGTGTACGTGGCAGTCATTGATCCAGTCCATATTTTCTCCGTTGTCTCCGGTGAGTGTTGCCGAATTAAAATTGTTATTGTGAAAAATATGTTAAAAGTTTGCAAGGTTAATAAAGTTCATAAGGTTCATAAAGTAAAACCAGGCTAATCATATTATAAATTCAAGTAGTAGTATTAACAAGAACAAAAACAGGCATTTTTAAGGCATAGTTAAATCAAAGAATATATTGAGTCAAAGAACATTACAAGCGTTACAAACCTTATTAACTTCTTGTTTTATTTTTACTTCAATCAGTCCCCTGACCGAATTGCAAATATACACCCTGTCTGCTGAACGCAGGTCTTTCAAATGAAGTATCTGTTCTTTTGCTTTTAGAGAGCTGATAAGAGCGGCTCTCATTATTCCCGGCAGCAATCCGGAAGAAAGCGGAGGGGTAAAGAACCTGCCGTCCTTTTCTATGAAAATATTTGTAATCGCGCCTTCGGTAAGCTCCTGCTTTTCATTCATAAACAGGCAATCTGTATACCCCAGGGCGCGATACTTTGAATATTCGCTGTCGTAAAGATCCCTGTTAGTAGTCTTGTGATATAAGAACCTGTTCCTCGAGTTGGTCCTCTTTTTGGATAAGGTAACATATCCTATCCTGACCGTTTCCTGCAGTCCGCCGACTTCTGTTCTCAGTCCTCCGTCTTTATCAAGGAGCAGCCTGACCCTGTACGATTCGTCTTTCCGGAAGTTTAGCGCCGGGTTCTTCAATATTTCCGCCGCCTCCTGTTTGTTGAATTTCGTTCCAAAATAGGCTGCTGATAAGGCCATCCTTTCAAGGTGTTCCATTTGTAAGAAGTAAGACCCATTCCACAGAATAGTTTCAAGTATCTTGAACGGCTCGAACTTATTGCTCAGAAACCTTGCTTTCAACAGGCATTCATTGTACTCATTTTTTGGGCTTGACCCGTAGGTGACGCCGCTGCCTATTCCCATCTGGCCGTGTCCGCCTTTCAGATAGACAGTCCTGATTGGGATGTTGAAAACAGCTCTTTGGCCCGGCATCGAGAATCCGATTGCCCCGCAATAGACCTGTCTTGGTTCCTTTTCAAGTTCTTTTATTAATTCCATTGTTCTTATTTTAGGCGCGCCGGTTATTGAACCGCCCGGAAAGAGGTTCTTGAAGATATCATAAAGTTTTACGTTTTTCTTCAGTCTGCCTTTAACCGTGGTGGTCATCTGGAATAAGCTGTTAAACCTTTCGACTTCGAATATTTTGGAGGTTTTTACGCTCCCGGTTTCCGATATCTTACCGAGATCATTGCGGATGAGGTCTGTTATCATAAGGTTCTCGGCCCGTTCCTTTGGGCTCGATATAAGTTTCCTAATCAGTGCATTGTCTTCCCCGATGTTCCTTCCGCGCTTGATGGTGCCTTTCATTGGTCTTGAGGAAATTGCGCGTCCTTCAGTTTTAAAGAAAAGTTCAGGGGAAAGAGAGAGGAGCGTTTCTTCGTCCATTTTCATGAACGCGCTGAAGGCAACCGGCTGTTTGAGCTTTAGGCTCTTATAGAAGGCAAAAGGGGAGCCGGAGAAATTAAAGTGAAGTTTGCCCGTGAAGTTGACCTGGTAAGTGTCGCCGTTACGGATGAACTTTTTAATCTTTTCAATTTTAGGCTTATAGGTTGCAAAGTTTTCGTTGAACTTAAGGCCTGATACTTTGAACCCCTCCTTGCCTAAAGGGGCTGTTTCAAATCTCTTGCAGAATTTGCCGGTACGGTGATTGAAAATTACAGGTTCTTTGAAAGCCGCCACGTGAAGCAGCGGAAAATCGTATCGTTTATTGTTCTGGAAACGCTCTTCAAAGGCATAGCCTGCTTCATAGGCGAGATAGCCTGCGGCGCAATATTTACCTGCAAGAGCCGACAGCTTCTTGAGGCAGTCCTCGGCCTCCGTAAGGGTATACGCTTTAAATATTTTCTCCGGGTTTGTGAAGATATATGATTTGAAATTGTCTTTGTCAGGCAGCGCGGTTTCAAACAGGAGGAAGTATTTTGAATCCCCCGGTTCAATCAGAGGTAAAGGTTTAAAATTCATTGGTTTTCCCGACTTTTGTTTGGATTTTGTCTGAAAGGTTTAAAATGTTGCCTTACAAGCCTTTGCTTCGTTAATTTTGCCAGTCATTAATGTTTCCGTTATAAACTTTAAGAACGTTATGAACGTTATAAACTTTTGTCCTTTGATTTATCCAGCCCTTAATGTTTACGTTATAAACTTTATAAACCCACGAGTTCAAGAAGGAAGTGCAACACTTAGGAGGTTATGTTAACCTAAGTGTATATGAAAAAGCAATATAAGCACTTCAGTATCGAAGATCTAGATTTGTTATGTGCGTATCACAATCAAGGCCTAAGTATCTCAAGAATAGCAGTGTCCTTGGGCAGAAACAAGTCTTCCATTATCAGGGAGC
>CAIWRR010000037.1 GCA_903915125.1 Candidatus Firestoneibacteriota bacterium
AAAGCAATCAAGAGGGTTGAAAGAATCATGAATAACACCCCTCGCAAGAAACTTTGTTTCAAAACACCTTTACAGGTGTTTAATGCGGGTGTTGCACTTCCACATTGAATGTTGCACGTTACAAACCTTTATATATTTACGTCATCCTCGCCAGCTTTTCCTTTGTAATATTATTCAGCGGTTTTTTCCCTGCAAGGACAAGTTCAACATCATCCACCACCTGCCCGCCTTCCCTCTTTGCCGCGTCAATGGTCATGCCTGGCGTATGCGCCGTAGGATAGCAGTTCTTTACTTTGCGATACTCGCTCTCCACAGGCAGAGGTTCCGGCTCGAAAACATCCAGCGCCGCTTGTATTTTTCCGGCTTTGAGAGCCAAGAGCATCGCATCATGATCTATCAAACCGCCACGCGCCGTATTAACAATCAGAACGCCGGGTTTCATCATTTCAAACTCTTTTTGCCCTATCATGTTCTTTGTTTCAGGCGTCATGCCGGCGTGAAGAGATATGACATCAGAGTTTTTTATGATATCTTCTTTTGTCGTAAGAGCTATCCCCATTCCGTCCGCTGCTTCTTTCGGCAGATAAGGGTCATAGGCCTTGATGTTTCTTGTGAAAGGCTTCAGGAGTTTTACAACATTCCCGCCCACCGCTCCCACGCCTATAAGCCCGACCGCCTTATCCTGCAAGTCTTTTCCCATCGGAACGCCTTCAGACCATTTCCCCTCGCGCACATGGTCCATACTCTCAAAAGCCCGGTGAAGCGCGGTAATCATTACTCCGACAACGTATTCCGCAACTGTGTAACCAATGCCGCCCGCGCTGTTCGTAACAAAGATATTCTTTTCATAACATGTTTTCGGGCTTACGAATCTCACGGCGCTTCCTATCACGCCTACAATTTTTAGGTTTTTCGCGCTCTTGATCTGTTCTGGGGAAAGCTTGTATCCGCCCCTGCAGGTAATAACAACCGCCGCTTCGGCAATGAGCTCGGCTTCCTTTTTCGCGTCCGGGTTTATCTTCCGGCTTTCAATTACTTCTCCCAGCGAGCGCAGTTTTTTCTCGGATGCCGGAGTTAAATATTTCCTGTAATTATCCTCGCTTAACGTAACCCAAATCTTCGGCTTCATCCTCTCTCCTTTTTTCACTGCATACTTGAAATCTCTTAAACATCCGAGCATACAACCCTCTAACCTTCCAACCATCCGATCTTCCGTCCTGCGTCTACCGCCCTTGGAAAATAGGCTCTGTCCCCTTTGTTTCTGTCCCCTTTGTTTCAGCGCATCTTATTTATTTCTCGCGGGATCTTCTCAATCTGGTACCCCAGCCCAAAGCCTTTCAATGAATCCGTGTAAGCATAGCCGTCACGAATCTCGCAGAGCCTCCCGTGAACCTTTGCTTCCGGCTCCGAAAAGGCAGGGTAAAACTGCCTGGCGTTGACCTCAACCGAGGAATTCAAGGTGTTTATTCGTGCAGCGAAGCCTACCGCGTGCACAAGAGAAAGCCCGGGGTTTGTAAGATCCTGAAGCGTGTAAACTATATTTTTTTGAACTGCCTTGCTTATCATAAGCAGTTCCATTGAGACGCACTTGCAGGTCTTAAGCGCTATGCCGCTCCAGCCGAGCTCATTAGCCAGATCAAAATCTTCCAGGGTCATCAAGCTTTCATCAATTATGACAGGCTTAATCGCTGAAAGTTTTCTCATGTCAAATCTGTGCGCACGTAGGTCCCGCTCTGTCGGCTGTTCGATATAAAGAATCTCATCAAAAGCCTTGGCGTCAAGCTCCTTAAGCCTTTTAAGGTATTCAATAATATAATCAGGATTCTCACACTGTTCATTGGTGTCGGCAGAGAAAAATAACCGCGTTCCCGGCTTGCTGTTCTCGTGACTGATTCGAGTCACCGCCAGGGTTCTGTCGAGGTCCCACTTGAGGTCCGTACCCTTTAATTTAATTTTAAGATTAAAAACATTATCCCTCTTTATCCACTCGTCAAGCGTCACAGGGATGCCGTCTTTGACATCTTCGGCGTCAATCTCGGCTGTAGTCAACTTGTCGAGCCCTCCTACAAGATGAAAAACCGCGACCCGAGGTTTGTACTTCTTTTCAAGCACATCCGCGATATATTTGCCCTTAAATGAAGGGCCAAGGTAATTGGAAAGATCGTCTATATATTCTTTCCCGAAACCGTCATAGGTGCAGATTCTGTTGGCATTGCCGAAGGCGTCATGCACTGCCGCGTCCACACAGGAAGCTGAAACCAGACCGGCAAGGAAAGGATATTCCTGAGTAAGTCCCGGCACTTTTCCGGTCACCTCGCGGCAGATTTTAGGAAGGTCTTTCTCTGTTTCGACAAAAATGCGGACAGGGTGCGCGTAGCCTTTAAAACCGGCGACTGCCCTGCAGAATGACTTTACGCATTCAACCATAGCTTTTTCTTTAATTTCATGGGCTATTTCCTTGGTCGGGAAGGCCCAAAAATCCGACAGAGGTATGGCACCCCAGCCAATGCCGACTTCGCCCTTTCTATTCTCCGCTTTGACCTTTACCTGCGCGTAGGTTACCTCACGGAGCACCACGGCTCCAAATTTGAGAGGAACGCGTGTTTTTACGGGCAGGAAGAAAGGAGTAACTTCAAGTATTTTAATATCAGAATTCATTACGCCTCCGCCCAGAGCTTCTTGACTTTTTCATTGTCATTCTTTGCCAAATCCTTCAAGTCCCAGCCGCTCGCGTGCGATTCTATGGTAATGTAACCGTCGTACTTGTTCTTTTTCAGCTCCCTGAAATACTGCTTGTACTCCATATCGCCGTCGCCGAGAGCTACAAACTCCGAGAACCTGCCTTCCACTTCAACACAGCCAGGTTTTTTCTCTTTTAGTATCTTCACATCCTTTACATGAAAATGCCAAATGTATTTGTTAAGACGCTTCATTGTTTCAACATCATAGGCTACGCCCTGGCAGAGCCAGTTGGCAGGATCAAAGGTTATGCCAATATTTTCCCTGTCTACCAGTTTCAAAAGCTTAAGCGTGGAGTCCGCGTTCTCAATAATTCCGCCGAAGTGTATTTCCATGAGGAGTTTTTTATCGTGCTTCTTCGCTTCGTCGCAGCATTTCCGCAGCCAGTAGGCGGCTTTCGCGTAATGATATTCCTGCGCGTCCTTCACAGGAGTAGCTCCGGGCCCGACCCTGACATATTTTGAACCCAGTATATCAGCGATATCCAGGTATTTCTGCAGCTCGGCGAACTGCAGGTTGCAGTCCGCGTCTGACCTGTCGCAAAAACCGTCTACATAGGTCGCGACATCAACTATTTCAAGTTTCATATCGGAGGCCAGCTGTTTGAGTTTCTTCATGTAGAAGAGGTTAGAATCTGAACCTATATGAGTGCCTTTCCACCCTTTTCCCATTATTTCCACACCCGTGCATCCTATCTCATTGGCAAATTTGAATATTTCGTCCAGCGGATACTTGAAAAGCAGAACGCTATAAAGACATGATTTCATCCTTTCTCCTTTATTCCTGTTTGCCGCCCGGAACTGCCAAAGGCTGTTCGTTTACAAGATATATATTATTAATATAAACATGGACTTTTTTGTCACCGCTTATGTAGAAACCGGTTACCTTGGTCCAGTCAATGCTTCTGCTTTTGTTTGTAACCGTCAGTTTCTTAGGAAGCTTTATCTTAAAATCCTTATTCTCTCCCTTTGCGAGTACAAACGGAATGTCGCCCATAGTTATGCCGTCCGGCCCAGGCCTGTAGCGATGCGCAGCAAATTCGGCTATCTGAATCTCTGTAGTCCGGTCACGTATAGTAAGATTTCCGCGCCAGTCACCTTTCCCTTCAACAAACACCGAAAACATAACGGTATTGTAAGGAGTCCAGTCGGAAGGAACAGCAGGATGAAGCATAGCAGTGCCTATACCTGTCACTTTCATCCTGTATTTTTCGCCAGGCTGCATGTGCTGGTCGTTTACAATGCTTACGACGCCGCCTGTAAAGAATATCTCGCCGTTTACATTGAGAAGAGTAACTTTTACTCCGGGAATGTCAGTAGAACCGGTGTTTCTTCTTAGCCGCGGCCGCGCCTTAGCAACACGTTCTTTGGTTACTTCCTGGGAAATATTTGAAGCGCCGGAAACTTCTTCCGCGGATGCAACTCCGCAGAACAATACCGCGGCAAGAAATACCGAAACGGGCAAAAGCACTGTCAAACCGGCCGTTTTCTTCATACTTCTTCCTCCTAAAAACAAGAAACAGTCCGAGACTTCCTCTCAGGCCTGTTTCTCTATAGTACCGCGATTTTCATGACTTTCTTGTTGCCGCTTGGATCAGCTATCAGACAGATGTAGAGCCCCCTGGCTACGCGCTCTCCGTTCTCGTTTTTCCCGTCCCAGACCGCCCTGCCGTCGTTGCCCATGTTGTTTGAAGTTCCAGGCTGCAGAGTCCTCACCAGTTCTCCGGAGACAGTAAATATCTTTATCGTCGGATTAGCTGTAAGGTAAATGAATTTTACGCTGTTGTTTACGGCGTTATTGAGGTCAACCGGGTTAGGGAAGACCGCGGCATTGCTGAGATCCGCAGCCGAGCTTACATTCATGACCACGCGGAAAACCGAGAAGCCGCTGACATTGGCAGTAACAGTCTTTGCCACCATATCAACGAGCTGATTGCCCGGGATTATCTGCCACCTGCCGTTTATTATTTTTGCAATTCTTATATTCTGCTCAAGCTCAGGGTCATTGATTCCCAGCGAGGCATAGCTTACGGTAATGCTCGCGTTCCCTCCCTGCTGCATATCTCCTATCGGAACAGAAGCAACCACTTCAAACTCGGTGTCGCTGAGATTGGCCGGAAGCTGTAAATCAGAGTAACTCGCCGCGTCGGCAGAAATAAGCATACCCAGCGAGCCGGCACCGACATGCTGAATGATAATTGCCGTGTCAACCGTGACTGTGGAACTGCCAATGTTTATAACAGGACTGTTATGGGTAATGTTTCCTGCAACGGAGCCTGCTGAATTGGCGCTTAGTACCGCGTCCCAGTAGACCCCGGATGCCGCTGGGCTCACCCCCTGTGAATTCACGACTTGCACACAATATCTGCCGCAGGAAATCTGCGGCCACCCTGGTATGTCCATCTGAAGGAAGCCGTCAGCCTGCACTCTAACATTGCCTCCGGCCAGCGTAACCGTAACCGTTAAACCTGAGGTACTGGTCATAAGCACTGCTGAAACATCCGGTGTTACAGAACCTCCATAGAACCCCGTACCGGATAAATCTCCAAGCCAGCCCGTCCTATAATCGCCTGAATTTGGGACAATAGTGCTGCTAGGCGCGTCAGCAGCAACTCCTGTTACCGCCGGGAACGAAGTGGTAACAGTAAACAGCGTGGAACTTCCATTAACCGTTGAATAAGGCCCGCCTGCCATTTTTACAATAAGGTTATAATGCGAAGCCTTCGCGCCGGCAGGCAGTACCGCCTTCAGGCTTGAATCGGAAAGGACGGTTATTCCGGTTAGCGCAACCTGCGCTCCGTTATCTATCTTTACGCTTTCTACCTGGGCTTTCGGGTCTGCCAGTGTTGTTACGCCTCCGAAGAAACCGGAACCATAAATTGAGATCGTTAGAGCGCTAAGATTCCCTGCCGAAGAAGGAATAATTGTGCTAATAGCGGGTGTCACCGGGGCAGAAACAAATTTCATCGCGGACGTCAGGTTCGTAGCCGAACCTATCGTGACAAGCACATCATAACTGCCGGCAGGGATTCCTGCGGGCATCGCGCTTACCAGCATTGTATCACCGTAGACCGTGGGGGAATACCCGTTGCAATAAATGCTCAAAGAACTGCTCTTAAGCGAAAGCGGCTGCGCGGTTCCAATAGAGAAAGAATGTCCGCTTACTGTTACCGGATCAACCGGCGAAGTATTAACCCAGTTTGCCGGCGTCACTGTATTTACAACAGGGATAGTTCCGGTAATTGTCACCCTGGTGCCTCCTCCCGCAGAGCTCGGGCCGCCGTGCGTGGTTACCGAAAGATCATAGATACCGGGAGTGGTTTGCGCCGGAATAATAACAGGATTTATGACTGAATCGCTCAAGACTGAAAATGTCGGAAGGCTGACATTTGGAGCCGGAGAAAGTCCGTTCAGCGTAACCCCGGTAACATCAGGAGTCGCTATGCTTCCGCCAAAAAAGCCTGACCCCGTAATCGTGAGCGTCATGGCGTTGTCATAGGTCCCTGATTGCGGGGTTACAGTGACTGCAGGCGGGGCCGTCGTTGTGACCATAAATTTGGCAGTGCTCGTGTAATTGGATCCTGCGCCTGAAACCACCCGGATGCTGTAGGTTCCTGCGACTGTCGCAGGTGGCACAGTAGCTGACATATTCTGGTCGTCTATCAAGGTAAAGTTAGTTAGTACGGTGCCTGCAAGATCGTTGAGCATGCATCCGGTGACAGCGAATCCGAAATTGTTGCTGCTGAAAAAGCGTCCGAGCAGGCTAATCGGAGTTGCTCCGGTGTTTGACCCGGAAGTGACCGGGCTGATGCTTACAATGTCCGGTCCATTGGCAACGGTAAAAACAGTGGTTGTGGTGTTTACCCCGCTGGTGGTAGTTACATACACATTAAAAGTGCCCGGGATATATCCTTTGGGAATGACAACCCCTGTGATATTTGAATCGTCATTTACTGTATAGCCGAATGTAATAGCGGGAGTCTGGCTCCCTATCTGTATACTTGTTACTTTGCCTGTGGAAGTCCCCGAGAAGAACCCGCTTCCGGTTATGCTTACGGTTCTGTACCCGCTCGCATAGACGGCACCCGGATTTATGGTATTAACTACCGGCATTACCGCGCCAACGCTGAATTTCTGCGAGGTTAAGTTTGTCCCGCCGGTTGACTGAACCCTTACATTGTAGCTTCCCGGAGCAATGCCCGAAGGAATTACGGCGGTAAGCGAGCTATCACTGCTTACGGTAATTTGCGTGAGAGCAGTGCTTAATGCATCACTAAATTTTACTCCCGTGACAACGCTGGTCCCCGTGCCGCCATAAAAACCCAAGCCGGTTACGGTCATTGTAATAGGGCTTCCGTTCATTCCCGAAACAGGATTTATCCCGGTCACCATCGGGGCCTGGATTATCTGGGCAAACATTAATTTCGCGGTGGTTGGCGAAGGAGCCGCATCAACGCCTCTTTGCCAATAGATTGGAACCGCTGCGGGCCCGTTTCTTATTGTAACAGGATACCTTTCGTATTGTCCTGCGTCTACTATAGTCACAGTCGAACCAAAAGTCGCCCCTGAATTGGTCGATAACCTGTAGCAAATAGCCGAAGCCGTTACTTGAGCCGCCCTGCTTGAGACCGGCCCGTAATAGTTTTGCTGCCAGACAACATAAACATTAGAACCGCCGCCGGGCACTGTGACAGAAGGAAAGTCCGGCTGAAAGTTAGTTATGGCCAAAACGGAG
>CAIWRR010000038.1 GCA_903915125.1 Candidatus Firestoneibacteriota bacterium
TAGGGGCTTTTATGCAGGAAGGAAGAACTGTCCACGGAAAGGGCCCGGCTTGCCTTTGCCCTTTCTTCAAAATCATAAAGACAGACCGTTAATCCCGTAGTCTCTTCGAAGGTTCTAAGAAAGTCCTTTAGCGCTATGTTGTGTACCGGAAAGATGCGTCGCGGCATAGCGAATTATAGCAACAAATGCTAAGAAAGACAAGGGCTCGCGCAATAAGAACCTACCTGCCTTTTGACGCCAGTTTTACGGCTATGTCCGCTTCTAGAGCGGCAATAATATCTATGCCTTTAGCGTTGGGATGGATGTTGCCCCACCAGCTTTTATCCGGATCGTTCAAGTGCGCGGCGTCCTTGCTGTCGTCAATAGTTACCTTGTCAGAACGTATCCTAAGGTCCCAGTTTCCCGCTTCCGTGGTGGTTTTTAGCGCTTCATAAACATCCCCTAGCTCGCAGCCTTCTTCCTTTGCGAAAGCCCTTATGGCATCAAACACTTCCTTGGTGCCTTCGTTCGGCGTTTTGCTCGCGGTGTGGTTAGGGTCAGAGTACATAGCAGTCTCGACGGCTATTTTTACGCCCGGATAATCCCTCTTCAGCATTTCACAGAGACGCTTAAGTCTTATCTTGAATTCTCCCGCGGAATAATTATTTTTATCGTTTGATCCGTACCTAATGAAAACAAGGTCCACTCCTCTACTTTCCTTTATTACCTGGTCATAACGGCTGAAGAAATGATAGCCGTCGATGTCTTTTTCTATAAAATTTGATTTCGCTCCGGGCCCGATGGATTCCCCGCCCTGCCCCGCGTTTACAACTTCAATAGTCATATCCGGAAGAAGCGTTTTGAGCTTTTCCTTCAGCCTGGATTGAACCTGGTCCTTCACGGGAAGATACGGCGTATTCACGGTTGAATCTCCGAGAAGAAGTATTTTATAGGCTCCCGCCATTGTAACGGAATAAAGCACGAATGTTGAGGCAACAACCAATCTCTTCAGCATCTTTCCTCCGAGGTAAATCAAAGAAGCAACTTAACCGCAAGCGTGAATCCGTTTATCATATATACAATGCCCGCAAGGCCGAACGCAAGCCCGACGTACCAGAGCGCCGGCTTTTTCAGCAAGGCCGCTATGGAAGAGAGCATTATTGCAACCTGCAGCAGCATCACCGCCTGGCCGAATTGCCCGCCGTGCGCCTTAAAATCTTCCTGCTCGGCAGAGAGCTTCTTGGCCCCCTCCGTTATTTCTTTTTCCTCGCCTTCGTACTGTTTTATTTTTTCCTCGTAACCTTTCATCTTTTTTGCCAAAAATTCTTTCTTGCCCGAATTGCTCTCCGTCATTTCCTGCGCTTTAAAACTGTCGCTCTGCAGCTGCATCAGGTATTTTTTTATGCTCTTGGCCTGGTAGTACTGCCACTGGTTTGATTCTTTAGTAGTCCAGAGCTGGACTTTTGTGGAATATCCTCCGCCCTTCATAGACGAGAACGCCGCGCATACCGCGAGTATAGTTGTCGTCAGCGCCACCCACCGCGTCCACCTGTCCTTTATTATCGCCTCGCTCTTCTGTTCCTCTTTCTTTTCCGCATTATTCGCAGACATCTTTCCTCCCAAGCCTTGCGCTGTAAATGATATTTGTTCTTTTATTCCCACCTTATAAACCCACGAGTTCAATAAGGAAGTGCAACACTTAGGAGGTTATGTTAACCTAAGTGTCTATGAAAAAGCA
>CAIWRR010000039.1 GCA_903915125.1 Candidatus Firestoneibacteriota bacterium
GGCATCGATGAATGTTTTCCCTGTAACCGCCTGTCTGCCGTTCTTGTTCTCTATAATTACTGCGATTATTTTGTTTTTGATTGTTTGCACATTAAAAACCCCGGTGAAGAACAGGACTTTAACTCCGGCTTCTTCCATAAGGGTGTCATAAAGCAGTTTGATCTTCTCGGAATCTATAACCGGCCACATGGTTGAACTTTTCGGGGTGTCGCCTGTCCCGCCTATCTCTTTGAGCCTGTTTAAGACTTCGAGTGCAATCCCTCTGATAAATGGCTCTCTATCATTGGTAAAGGGCGCCATTGTCGGGCCAAGCCCCGCGGTCGACATTCCGCCGAGACAGCCTGTCTGTTCAATGAGCAGGACTTTTGCGCCGTTCCTTGCCGCTGAGAGCGCCGAGCCGCAGCCGGCAGGGCCCCCGCCGCAGACCACAACATCAAAGTTTCCGTAGACCGGCAATTTCTTCTTTGGTTCCGTGATATATTTCATTTTTCCTCCGCTATTCTAATCAATCTTCGCGCCCTGCTTTTTAAGTGTTTCCCTGAGAAGTTTTATGTCGGTATCCTTGAAACTGTTGCCTTTCTTCGCGGCCATCGCGGCAGCGAGCCCCGCGGCTTGCCCCATGCAGGAGCAAAGAGGCATGACCCTAAGCGCCCCCTGCGTCATTCTGTCTGTCGAGACGGACCTTCCGGCCACAAGCAAGTTGTCAATCTTTAAGGGGACCAGAGACCGAAACGGCACGCTGTAATACTTCCCGTATGGCAGAACGAAATCCTTGGTGAACTCCCTTTCCATTTTATTGAAGATTGACCTGGACTTTTTGGGAACATGTATATCTATGGGGTAATCATAAACGGCGATGGCATCGCTGAACTTGTGCTGGGATACGTAATCCTTGTAATTGAAAGTGTAAAGCCCCTTTATTCTTCTTGTTTCCCGCACGCCAAGCAGCTGCGAAGTCTGGAGAAGAGAGGCATTTTTAAACCCCAGGATATGTTTTCTCGCGTAGGCGATAAAATTATTTGCAATCTTTCTTCCGTACGCGATAGCGAAGGAGAGCCGGTCCGTGTCTGTCCCGTCAATGTCGAAAACATGCCCGAAATTAAACCCCCAAACGCCGCCGCCGAGGTCTTTCTGGGCTATGAACCTGTATTCGCCGAATTTAAGCCGGGGGAGGGACTTCCCTTCGGCCGAAGTAAGGGTCTTCTCGGTCATCGCGCTGTTCTTCCCCTTGAAAGTCACATTCCGCAGCGTCTTGAACTCATTTGAATTTATGCCTGCCGCTGAGAAGCAGACGGTAACCGGCTGCATTTTTCCTTTGTTGTCGCCTTTTCCGAAAGGCACGCCCGCTTTCGCGGCAATATCGGCGTCGCCGGTGGCATCTATGAAGGTTTTTCCGGCGACGGCCTGCCTCCCGTTTTTATTTTCTATAATTACGGCAGTGATTTTTCCCCGGTTCTTTATAACATCCGAGACCGCGGTAAAGAAGAGGACCTTTACGCCTGCCTCTTCCATCAGCTTGTCGTAGAGGAGTTTGAGTTTTTCAGGGTCAATTCCTATCCAGGAAGTGGAGCTCTTCGGGCTGTTTCCCACTCCGTCCAGCGCTTTAAGTTTGTTTAGAACCTCCAGCGCGATGCCTTTTGCCAGGGGTTCTTTCGCGTAGGTGAAAGGCGCAAAACAGGGAATAAGCCCGGCAGTTCCCATTCCGCCGAGGCAGCCTGTCTGTTCAATGAGCAGGACTTTTGCGCCGTTCCTTGCCGCTGAGAGCGCCGAGCCGCACCCGGCTGGGCCGCCGCCGCAGACCACAACGTCAAAGTTTCCGTAGACCGGTATTTTCCTTTTTGGCTCCGTTATGTGTTTCATCCTTCCTCCAATAGCGTTTAATCAACCCTAGCACGCTGCGCTGTTAGTCTCTCCCGCAAAAGTTCCGTGTCGGTATCCCTGAAACTGTTGCCTTTCTTTGCGGCCATCGACGCCGCGAGCCCGGCGGCTTCTCCGGTAGCGACGCAAAGAGGCATCACTCTTGTGGCTGCCTGGACTTGCCTGTCGCAGGATATTGACCTTCCGGCTGCGAGCAAGTTGTCTATACTTTTTGGAACCAACGCGCGAAAAGGAACGGAATAGTATTCTCCGGGCGAAAGCAAGAAATCCTGCGTGAACGCTTTGTGGCTTTTTTTAAAGGCTTTTAGTGATTTGTCGGTTTGATGCATGTCGACGGGGTAGTCATAAACCGCGATAGAATCGTGAAATTTAGTCCGGCTGAGGTAGTCTGCAACGGTCATTGTGTATTCGCCTTCTATAATCCTGGTCTCCCTGATTCCGATAGTTTGCCCGACGCTGACGAGATAGGCGTTCTTAAAGCCGGGGAGCTTTTTCCTCGCGTAAGCGATGAAATTATTCGCTATTCTTCTGCCTTTTTGCGCCGCGCTTGAAAGATCCCCCGCGTCGGTTCCGTCCATATTAAAGATGTGCCCGAAATTGAAGCCCCAGTAGCCTTTTTCA
>CAIWRR010000040.1 GCA_903915125.1 Candidatus Firestoneibacteriota bacterium
ATGAAACGAATTCTTGTCGATTTAGTAAAGAGTTTTCCTTGAAAATGGCCGTGAAAAACTGGTAAATAGCATAGTTAGGGCAGAACAATCAAAAACCTCCAAGGCTGGAAAAGGCGGGTGAATGGTAGGCTGTATCTTCTGCAAAATAGCGGGCAAGCAGATACCCGGCAAAATAGTTTATGAAGACGAGCTTGTGGTGGCTTTTGAGGATGTCGAGCCAAAAGCGCCGGTTCACATCCTGATAATACCGAGAGAGCACATCCCTACTGTCCTTGAACTTACCCCTGCTCACAAAGAAGCGCTCTTTCGCATGCACGAAGCGGCAATAAAAATTGCAAAAGAAAGAAATATTGATTCGCGCGGCTTCAGGCTTGTTATGAACACCAATGCCGAAGCCGGACAGTCCGTATTCCACATTCATATGCATCTGCTCGGCGGCAGGCATCTTTCCTGGCCTCCCGGTTGAAAACGGCTTAATCCGTGTAATCTGTTTTTATAATCTGCGTAATCAGGAAAATGTTTGCGAGGAGTTTTCGTAACAAGATGAAGAGGAAACCTGTCATAGCCATTGACGGGCCGGCGGGCTCGGGCAAAAGCACAATAGCGAAACTCGTGGCCTCATCCATGGGTTTTCATTATATAGATACAGGCGCAATGTACCGCGCCGTAACGCTCAAAGCTCTGCGCAAAGGAACCGACAGAAAGAGCGAGCCTGCCCTTACTGAACTTGCAGGCAGTACGAGTATAGGATTTGAATACGGAGACGGGTTAAAGGTTTTTGTAGACGGCGAGGATGTTACGGAAGCAATCCGCCTGCCGGAGGTTTCAAAGGCCTCATCAGATATCGCGGATTCAAGGGGCGTGCGGCAGGCCCTGGTCAGAAAACAACAGGATATGGGGGCCGCCGGCGGTGTTATAATGGATGGAAGGGATATCGGCTCCGTGGTTTTTCCGGATGCAGAAGTGAAGCTCTATCTGGATGCCACGGTTGAAGAAAGAGCCGGGCGGCGTCACAAAGAACTCGTTGCGAAGGGAATCAAGACGGATCTTTCCGGCGTCAAGCGGGATATTGAAGAACGTGATGCGCGAGACAGGAACAGACCATTCGGCGCGCTGGTAAAAGTTAAGGACGCGGTGACCGTGGACACGACCGGGCTTTCCATTGAACAGGTAGCGGCTAGGATTACCGGCATAATAAAAGAAAAGCTTTAAAATATCGGAGGGAATTTGAGAGCAATAGTCCTGGTCGGCGGTGAAGGCACGCGGCTTCGGCCCCTTACATTACATGTGCCAAAAGCGGTAGTTCCTGTTGTCAACCGTCCAATGATGTTTCTCATACTGAGCTGGCTAAAGTCTCACGGCATCAGCGAAGTCATACTTAGCGCCTGCTACAAGACGGATATCCTCAAGAAAGTCATAGGACGCAGTTTTCAGGGAATGAAGATTGATTATATCTATGAGAAAAGCCCCCTCGGCACCGGCGGTGCCGTGAAGCGGGCAGAGCAGTTTATTGACGGAACAACGGTTGTAATGAACGGGGATATTCTCACCAGCCTTGACCTTTCCGCAATGCTTAAATTCCACCGCGAGAAAAGAAGCGGGGCGACTATTGCCCTGACACCGGTTAGCAATCCTTCCGCGTACGGCGTTGTTGAGACGGCGCGCGGGGGTTCCGTGCTGAGATTTCTTGAAAAACCGTCTCCGGAGGAAGTCGCCGGTAAAGTCTTAAATATCAACGCAGGGGTTTATATCATAGAACCCGGAATGCTTGCGCTAATGAAAGACGGCAAGGTTTACTCGATAGAGAGGGATATATTTCCGAAATTCATCGGGGACGGTTTTTTCGGTTTTGTTTCACGCAATATTTACTGGATGGACCTTGGGACAGTGGCAAAATACTCAAAGGCATGCAGGGATATTCTGGAAGGTTCTTATAAGATAAAGGGTCTCGAAGTCATTGGGAAGAATGTTAAGCTCGGCAGAGGGGCGCGCGTGGTGAAACCATCCGTTCTCGGGAGCGGAACTTATGTGGGAGAAAACTCCAGAATAGGAGAGCTCTCTGTGCTGGGTAAGAACTGTGCAATCGGGAAAAATTGTGTGGTCGAGCGGGCCATATTATGGGATAATGTCAAAATCGGAGACAACTGCGTTATTTCCGATTGCGTGTTTGCAGGCGGCGTCAAAGTGGGCGCTTCCTCTTCCGTTTCCGGAGAAACTGTGCTGGGAGAGGGGACAGTGCTCGCGCCGTACAGCAGGCTGAGGTCTAAATGAAAAAATATATACATATCGTCGCTCTTCTGGTCATTGGTATTGCGTACATCTATTCGCTGGCTCCATGCATAACCGCCACCGGGGATTCTTCGGAGATGGTGGTCGCCTCTTATACGCTCGGCGTGGCGCATGAACCCGGCTACCCGCTTTACACTCTGCTCGGCAAGGCCTTCACTTATCTGCCAATTAGCAACATTGCCTGCAGGGTTAACGCGATGTCTGTTTTCTTCGCGTTGCTTTCGCTCTTTTTCTTCTACAAGATTCTTGAGAAACTGCTTGACAGCAAGGCTGCAAGACTGCTTGGCCTGTTGACTCTTGCTTTTGTCCCTATTATATGGGAGTACTCGGTAGTTGCCGAGGTCTTCACGCTGAATAATTTCTTTATATTCCTGACCATCTATCTGTTTCTGTTATTCAGGGAAAAGAAAGACTTAAAGACTTTTCTCCTTATGTTCCTCTTCATCGGCCTCGGGGTGTCGCATCATCATACGATAATTATACTTGGGCCCGGCATGTTTGTTATCCTTCTGTACATGTCTAAATATTACAGGCAGTTCGGAATGCAGGATCGCGGGACCTATTTCCTTGAAGGCGGGCTTGCCGTAATGCTTGGCTGTCTCGTGGCTCTTGCCGGAATGCTCTTCTATGCGTATTTGCCGATAGCGGCCAATACTCATCCGCCTCTAAACTGGGATAACCCGGTGAGCATTGAGAATTTCCTGCATATGCTTTTCAGGAAGAACTATCCGCCGTCAACCTTCCATATTGACCATTTCTTTGATTTGGAATTTGGACAGGCCTATCTGTATATCCGTGAACTTGCCGATGAGTTCCTTGGTATAAGCGCCAGCGGAATTCTTTCTTTAGCAGGCGTGCATCCCGCCATAGACTGGAAAGCCCTTACGAATATTCCCGTAGGCGGTCAGCTGGTCTTCTTAGCGTTCTATACCAGCGCGGGTATGGTTCTCGGCGTTCTTGGAATGATAAGGCTTTTCATTAAAAAGAGACAGGAATCAATCTTCCTCCTCATCACCTTTATATTTATGAGTTTTATCTTTGTCAGCCTCTTTGACATAGTAAGGGACAGGGTGGTGCTCCACGTTATTCACAGGATGTACATAATTTCCTTCCTGATCTTCGGTATCTTTGTAGCCGCAGGTTATGAGTTTATCCTGGCCCGCTCCGGAGTTAAGTTGAGAAAATATATAATAGTCGGGTTGCTGGTTTTTCTCGCGGTTATTACCGTAGGCCCCAATTCCAGGAATCCGAACAAGTCCTGTAACTGGCTTCTTTACGATTTCTGCGGCAATATGATACGCTATGAGCCGCATGGTTCCATAATGGTTGTCAGCGGCGACACGCTTTCAATGGGGCTTGATTACTATCAGATGGTAGATAAGAGACGGCCCAACATTTATGTTATAGACCAGGAAAAGCTTACCTATCCCTGGTACTGCGATCAGCTCAGGTACAGGATGAAAGAAGTTAATGTCCCGTTTCCGCTTTATGACGGTATGAATTATCCTATCCGCCAGTTTCTGGAAGCAAATCCAGGAAGAAGGATGTATTTTTCGGGACCGCGCGATCCCAGTATGGACAAAGATTATAAATTACTGGCTTCGGGACTGCTTCGCATAGCTTTCCCGATCAACGCGCCGGTAAGCGTTGACGACCTCAAGGCTGAGAATGATCGCACGTGGGACAGGTATGTCCTAAGGCGCGCTAAACCGAAGTTCTACGACCCAAACTCGTTTGAATCCGAACTGGTTACTATTTATGCGAAAGCCAGGTTTAATCAGGGCTGGACCTATGATCTTTACGCAGGGCAAATGCTCAACGAGGATATGAGGAAGGGGCGCCCAATCTCTGCGGCAACCAAGAAGCTCTTTGGTTTCTCGGAGTACGAGTATCTAAAAGCCATCGATATGGACCCCGGCTTTTCGTCTCCTTACAAAAACCTTGGGATCATTTATGCGAATATTTACCGTGAAAAGAAGAAAACTTTGGATATCTGGAAGAAGTATCTGCTTTATAATCCGACTGACGCCGAAGTTGACAGAATAAGAAATGAAATGCGGATGCTTGAGAGTATGCCCGACTAACAGGGCTTGACGCTAACCGGAAACATGAACCGCGGCCGCGAGACCGCGGTTCTTTACTTTAGAAGGCAGGTCTGCTATAATTTACGCATGGCGATAATCTTCACTCTCATATTCTGGTTGATCGTCTTTCTGCTTGTCCTGCTATATTTCCTTTTTCCCGTATATGTCAGGCTGCTTGGCCTATTTTCGAGAAAACGCGCAGTCAAGCCTTGCGCGGCCCCGTCTGCTTCGCTTATGATACTTTACGGCGGAAACCTCGAACAGCTTAAGGCCAAGATCGAGAACTGCCTCCTGCTTGAACCCAAGGGTGAAGGACCGGAACTTGTTGTAGCTGTCAATCAGCGCGATGCCGAGGTTGACTCCCTGGTTACCGGCTATTTTAATAAAGGCGTGAAGCTGTTTTATCCTGCCGAAAAACAGTCGCCTGCCGGAACAATGGTCCGCTGCGCCACCGAATGCAAAGGCGAGGTTGTTGTCGTCACCGATTCGGTTTCTAAACTTGACAAATACGCGGTAAAGAATATTCTCAGGAAATTCACCGACGAAAAGACCGGGGCCGTGTCCGGAAAGGCTGTTTATACCGGGGAGCACGAGAATTACATGGGCGGGCTCAAAATTACCGAGGCCTACAACGAATATGTAATACGTCTGCTTGACGCCGTCGGCCTTGTGGTTTCTGCCAATATCCTGCTTTATGCTTTCAGAAAAGACGCGGTAGAGAGCATACCGGCCGGTTCAAGCGGGAGCTCGGTCATTCCTCTTAGAGTGATTTATGGAGGTTACCGGTCCCGTTATGAACCTCTTGCTGTTACCGAGCTTGAACTCCAAGGCAAAGCCGAAGTCCTGGCCGGGGAGGAAGCTCTTGAGCTTGCCGCGTCTCTCGGGTCAGTGAGTTCCGTCAAGGATCTATTAAAAAAATGGAAAATTAACGCCTGGGTTTGCGCTTTGTTTGAAAACCTGCTTATGCCTTCTGCCGGAGTTTTCGCGCTTTCTCTGTTTGTTGTAAACTTGCTGCTCATCAATACATCTGCAGCTTTTGTCTTAAGCCTTGGGGCTCAGGTGATATTTTACGCTGCCGCGGCGACAGGTGTTTCAAAAACCGCCTATTATATTTCGCTGCATATTTATGCGTCCGTGAGAGCAGTCTATATCTCCTGGAGGAAACAGAATGCCGTCTAAAGTTTACTACACTAGCGCTCGCTGCACGGTCTGGGATTCAAGCTATTCTCTGCCTTTCAAGTATGATCAGCTGCTGCTGCTTGCCGGCCTGAAGAAATATATCTCGCCGAAGGAAAAAGTGGCGGTAAAAATACATTTCGGCTCGCAGGGTTGTTTCCGCACGGTTCGCCCGGTCTTCGTCAGGAAGACGGTGGACGCCATAAAAGCCGCGGGCGGCAGGCCCTTTGTCACCGATACCACCAGGATAGATTCCCTTGAGTATCTTGAGGTTGCGGCTTATAACGGTTACACTCACCTTACGTGCGGAGCGCCCGTGATTATTGCTGACGGGCTCTTCGGGAAGGACGCGGTTACGGTAAAGGTTCCCGGAGCGAAACATATTCAAGAGATAGATGTCGCAAGCGCGATTTATCACGCCGACGCTATGGTTGTGCTCTCTCATTTCAAAGGGCACATACAGGCGGGTTTCGGCGGCGCCATTAAGAATATGGGGATGGGCGGCGTAAGCCCCTTCACGCACTGCGGCCATAACAACAGGGGAAGGCTGCACTCGGTAAGCGCGACTCCGCCGGAATGGCAGAAGGGGAAGTGCACTTTCTGCGGCCGGTGCGAAAAGGTATGTCCGACAAAGTCTATTACCATCAAGGGAAAAGAATCCCTTAAGGTTAATAAGGATCTTTGCTGGATCTGCGGCCGCTGCGCGAGAATCTGCCCCGCCGAGGCGCTTGCGATGCCGATAACCTCGGAACGGCTTGCCATCCATATAGCGGAAGCCTCCAAAGCAGTAATAAGCACTTTCAAACCGAAAAAAATTATCTATGTTAATTTCATTATGGAGGTCCAGCCGGAATGCGACTGCATGCCGGTTGCCGACACTCCGCTTGTTCAGGATCAGGGCATTCTTATAAGCGACGATCTGGTGGCGGTTGACCGCGCCTCGCTTGATATGGTCAACAGAGCAAAGCCTTTGCCGCAGTCCAGGGCTGAAGATTACGGTTTGAAAGAAGCCGGAGAAGTGCTGAGCAAAGTTAACAAGAGAGATACGAATATTACCATAGAGCAATCAGAAAAATACGGCCTGGGTTCCAGCAATTATGAACTTGTCGAGTTTGAAAGCGAAGGCAAAGCGGGAAAATCCGAAGAACATATCTAAAGCGGGAGAAATGGGCGAAAATATAACGAGAAAAATAATAAGGAAACATCTTGTATCCGGAGAAATGAAAGCGGGTGCCGATATTTCCATAAGAATAGACCAGACTCTGACGCAGGATGCGACGGGTACTCTTGCGTATCTTCAGTTCGAGGCTATGAAAATCCCAAAGGTCAAGACGGAAATTTCCGTTTCCTATGTTGACCATAACACCCTGCAGGAAGGGTTTGAGAATTTTGACGACCATCTATTTCTGCGGAGTTTTGCCGCGAAATACGGCATCTATTTCTCAAAACCCGGCAACGGCATCTGCCACCAGCTGCACACCGAGCGCTTTGCAGTTCCCGGCAAGACGCTGCTCGGCTCTGATTCTCACACTCCTACTTCAGGGGGTATGGGAATGCTTGCCATTGGAGCGGGAGGGCTGGATGTGGCCCTGGCTATGGCGGGAGAAGCGTTTAATTTAACCATGCCCAAGGTAGTTAAGGTTGAGCTTAAGGGGCGGCTTCCCTCCAGGGTATCCGCGAAAGACGTGATACTTGAACTCCTAAAGCGCCTGACAGTCAAGGGCGGTGTGGGAAAAGTATTTGAATATTCCGGGGACGGCCTTGCCTCTCTTGAACTTCCTGACCGCGCTACCATCTGTAATATGGGAGCCGAGCTCGGAGCCACCACTTCTATTTTTCCGTCAGACAAGGTCACTAAGGCGTTTCTTAAACTTGAAAAGAGGGAGAAATTCTGGGTTGAACTGCTTGCCGATAAGGACGCGGAATACGACGAAACAATAGTTGTTGAGCTGGCCGGCCTTGTGCCGCTCGCCGCCAAACCGCACAGCCCTGACAATGTCTCCACTGTCAGTTCTTTAAAAGGCGTTAAAGTAAACCAGGTTATTGTCGGCAGCTGCACAAACTCTTCCTACCGTGACCTGATGGCCGTTTGGCATATAGTAAACGGTAAAAAAATATGCCCGGATGTAAGTTTTGCGATTGCGCCCGGCTCGCGCCAGGTGCTCGAACTGCTTGCGCGAAACGGCGTGCTCGCGGACCTGATTAAATCCGGCGCCAGGATTCTTGAAACCGCCTGCGGGCCCTGCATAGGGATGGGCCAGGCGCCGTGTTCCGGAGGGGTGACTCTGCGCACATTCAACCGTAATTTTAAGGGGCGCTCCGGCACGGCCGACGCTTCCGTGTACCTGGTAAGCCCCGAGACCGCGGCTTACAGCGCGCTAACGGGTGAAATATCAGACCCCTCCGCTCTTGGCGGTATGCCGGAGATAAAACCTCCCGCGGCTCTTGAGATAGACGACTCGCTGATTCTTGCGCCGTCAAGTTCACCCGGGGAAATAGAAGTTTTGCGCGGTCCGAACATCAAGCCGCTGCCTGAATTTAGGGTGCCGGGAGAGCTTATCGCAGGGAATGTTCTGATAAAGCTCGGCGATAACATAACCACCGACGACATCATGCCGGCGGGAGCCAAGATACTTCCGCTTCGTTCCAACATTCCGGCAATTTCACAGTTTGTTTTTTCAAGAATAGACTCGGATTTCGCTAAGAAGGCGATTGAGGCGGGAGGCGGTTTTATTGTCGGCGGCTCCAATTACGGGCAGGGTTCAAGCCGCGAGCACGCAGCAATTGCTCCGAAGTACCTCGGGGTAAAAGCGGTCATCGCAAAATCCTTCGCAAGAATGCACTTCGCGAACCTGATAAACTTTGGCATACTTCCGCTTGTTTTTGCTGATGAGCAGGACTATGAGAAGGTTGAACCGGGGGATGTGCTGAAGATAGAGAATTTCCACGCTCAGCTTAAGGCGGGTCTTTTGACAGTTTCAAATACCGCCAAAGGCTTTGAGTTCAAGGCGAAAGCGGCTTTAAGCGAGAGGCAGGTTAGCATCTTGCTCGCAGGCAGTTTGCTTAATGCGGCCGGAAGGAAGGGATAGTTCAAAACTTTGAGAGCGTTATTTCCTGCCGAAGTAATTAGAACCCACCTTTAGCACCGATTTAAAGTCCAGGCTGCACTGCAGGTTTAGTTCCGAGAGCGTGATATTGTAGCAGACCTTGCAGTACTCAAGTTTTGAGAGTTTCTCGAACGCGCCCTTCAAACCGCCGGCGTCCTTTATGTTTCCCGCCGGGAGCGTGCCTACCGTCTGGTAACAGGGATAAACCCCTCCGCTTGATTCAATGTAGCAGAAGTGCCTGCCGGCAAAACACTTTACCAGGGAATTTTTCTGAGCGGCTGAGAGTTTTTCTATGTCGGCGGCGAAGAGTTTTTCGGAAGTGAAAGTAGGCCAGCAAAGCGCCTGGTTGAAATTCCGGTCCGAGTAATAGATCGGGGCGCCTTTGGATTTTGCGTCTATTATCTGTGCGACCGCTTTTCTGTAGGTTTCGTCGGACAGCTTGAGGCCATCTTCTCGCTTGCTCGCGTCCTTTAGCTTTGACACGGCAATGTTGAAGGCGCTCTTTACGCCTTTTTCTTCTGCCAGCCTGACGAGATAGTCAATGTCGGCCATGTTTTCGTCTATAAGGCAGGAGAAGAGCAGCACCCTGAGTTTATTTTGCTTTGCCGTCTCAATGGCCTCCATTACCTTCTTAAAGTTTCCCGTTCCGCGAATTTTATCGTGGTGCGCTTCGTTTCCGTCAAGACTCAAGACTACCAAATCTATCTTGTCTTTTATCTTTTCGGCATAGCGGCCGAGCAGCACGCCGTTGGTGCAGAGACTCATTTCCATTCCGGACTTGCTGATATAAGCTATTATTTCGGCGACATCATGCCTGACTAAAGGTTCTCCGCCTTCTATGGTTATCCTTTTAGTTCCCAGCTCGCGCGCTTCGTCGATGGTCTTTGTTATCGTGTCAAAACTTAACTCTTCGTTCTGCACTCTCCCGTAGGAGCCGTAGCAGTGGGTGCAGCGCAGATTGCACTTGCCGGTTATGGCCCAGTTTATAATGAGCGGCGCTGAATGCCCGGATAGCTTTGAGCCAAGCAGCGAGGAACCGAGCCGGACTTTGTTTAAGAGCGACATGTTATTTCCTCCCGAGCAGTTTTTCGCCGAGCCGGTACAGCATTTTCTTCCTAAGGTCCACGGCTTTATTGGGGCACATTTCGTGACAGCAGTAGCACCTGATACATTTTGAATGGTCTATTACCGCGCGTTTGTCCTTTGTCGTTATGGCCCTCATCGGACAGCCCTTCGCGCAAACCCCGCAGCCCGTGCAGCTTGAGTTCATTGCAGGCTTTAATGTGAGCAAATCCTTGGCCAGTACGGCGAAGAGCCTGGTGACGGCGTTGGGGTTTACAAAGCCGTAAAGTCCTGCCGAAGTATCGGCCATTTTAAAGCCGGGGACTGTTTTGAATGTGCCGGTAAGTTCTATTGAAGCAGCCTCCAGTATACCTCTTTCAGCCGCTTTTTTGAGCAGCGGATACGATTTGAAGGGGAAACCTATAAGGTCGCAGAACACCTTGTCAGCCGCGCAGGTATTTGTTGCGGCAATCAGATAGCCTGCCTGTTTCGGCGTGCCGCCGGTCGGCCCGTTGCCTTCCATGCAAAGCACAGCGTCTATTACAGAGAGGGCCGGTTTCACAAAAGCCGCAATATCCAGCAGCATCTCCGAGAAATTCTCGACATTCTTTAGTTTAGCGTGATAGGCGCCCTTGTTTATGCCTGCCACCGTCCCGAAGAGGTTCTTGGTGGCGCCCGTAATATAAGTAAAGGCGTGAGTTTTTCCTTTGGCCAGATTAAGCATCCCGTCAGCGTTAAGAATCGGGCAAATAAGCTCGGCAAATTTGATTACCTTTCCGTTTTCAATTTTTACATTAACGCTTGATACGTCATAATTAAATTCCACCGGCAGTCCCTTCATGTGCTCTATATAGCCGCACTCCTCGTAGACCTTCTTTAATGATTCTGGCGAATACTTGATCGCGGCGTTAGGCGAATCCATTATCACCGGAATTACGCCGGCTGAAAGCAATTCCTCGCAGAAAGCCCGGACAACTGCCGGATGCGTGACGATGGCTTCTTCGGGTTTCGCGGGCGTGATGAGGTTAACCTTTACCGCGACCCTGCTGTCTTTTTTATAGAGGGCGTTCACGCCGCCGAAATGCTTAAAAATATCTGATGCGGCCGCCTTTAGCAGAGTTGAGTCGTAGGAAGCGCATTCCTTGATGATAACTCTCGTCATTTTTCCACCTTATGGAGTTTATAAGTGAAATCAATCTTATCGGCTTTGTACCTGCCTTTGATGATGCCCCACAGAAAACCGATGCCGTACATTATGTGGGCGGCGAAGGCAAGAACAGGATAAAGGTGTGCAGGCAGAAGGCCTGGAAAGAGGGCCAAGAGCGGGGCAATTAGCAAGAGAGCGTAAAATGCCAGAGGCAGAGCGAAAAACGGGGAGAGCCCCAGGACTAAAGCCGGTATAAGCGCGGCGCAGTAAAGAAACAGGAGAGAGGGAGCCAGGAGTCCCGGCCGCAGGCTTTTGGGCGATAAACGCGTTTGCTCTCCGCGCCCTCGCCCGTAAACGAACATCTGTTTGAGGAAATTTCCGAAAGTCTTCCTCTGCGAGCGGTAAATGAATAAGTCAGGGCTGTAATAAACTTTTACTCCGGCTTGTTTGAGCCTGAATATGAATTCGTTCTCTTCGTTCGGGTAGAGCTTTTCGCTGAACTTGCCGAATTTGTTGAATATTTCCAGGCGCACGAGAAGGTTGCAGAGAATGAGCTCGGAGTCGTCTGTTTCTCTGAATTTGCCCTGCTTCGAATATCTTGAGGAGATCTTTCCGACCGCGGCCGGGCTGGAAAGCACAGCCCCGAAACTCTTCATGAGATAGGTATCGGTAGCCGGCGTAAGCGTCGGACCGCCGAGCACGCCAAGTTCCTGCCCTTTGACCTCAAGCACTCTTTTAAATTCGGCCAGGGCTTTTTCGGTGACACAGGTGTCATTGTCTATGAAGTAAACAAAATCGCCTTTTAACGGCAGTCCCAGGCAGATGTTTCGCTGTTTGGTGGGGTGATTCCCGCTTATCGCGTAAATCTCGCACTCTATGCCGTTCTTTTCACAGGCTTCCCTTGCCAGATTTGCAGTCCCGGAGACATCCTCCGATTCCCTGTGAGGGATGATGAAAGAGATAAAAAGGTTATTCGCCATAATCCTTCAGGTGGCCGAGGAGGGAGAGCATTCCGGTCACGGCAAGTTTGATGTCCTGGAGTCTGCGCAATGTTATGAGAGACCTGAACATAAAGAGCGGATGCAGGTGAATTTTCCACATCTTCTTGCACCAGGCCGCGTTATCAAAGGAACCCTTGACTATATCGTGCTCCATGTCGTAGAGCGTGTAGTCTGAAGCGTTGCCTGTCAGATAACCGTTCTTCTCTGCATAAATAAAAAGCGGAGTGCCTGGGTACGGTAGGATAATGCTGGACTGCATGGAGTCGCCGAAATGGGTTTTGTAGAGCATTAATTCTTTTGCTTTGCGGTAAGTGTTCTCGGCGTCCTGCTCATTCTCCCACGGATAACCGACCATTGTGGTAAGGAGCACGGCGAACCCGTGGCGTTTGGCGGTCTTGATGCCTTTTTCTATTGCGACGAAGTCCTCGTCCTTTTGAATTATTTTGAGAGTTTTATCGTTGGCGGATTCCAGCCCTACCTTTAGCAGGCGGTAGCCTATCTTTTTCAACAGAGCGCATCTTTCTTCGGTGAGCGCGTCGGCGCGCGCGTTTGAAGAGATGTAGAATTTGCCGAGAAGTTTTCTTTTTTTCAGTTCCTCGTAGAGTTCTTTAAGCCAGCCCTCGTGCCAGGTGCCGCCGGATTCGTTGTCGTCAAAAATCTCCTTAACCCGGTATTTCTTCACAAGTATTTCCACTTCCTCTGCGAAGTTTGCCGCGGAACGAAGTTTTGCGGCCCTGCCCCAGAGCGCGTGCTGCCAGATGCAGAAAGCGCATTTGCCCGGTTTTTCGGATACAAGCCCGGAAGGGTTAGTGCTGGCGCCGCCGCAGCCCCTGCCTGAAAGGATGTAGGCCGCCGGTTTGTAAAGGTAGGCCTCGCCGTACTTCTCCCAGCGTGTAAGGTCCCTGTCAATAAAGGGGGCTGAGTCCAGGTCGTAATCCTTAATGTTTCCGGAATTAACCGCTTTGCCGTTCTCCAGGGAATATACTCCGCCGGGCATCGAGGACGTTTTTCCATTCAGGAAATCAAGAAGCTCCGTGATAATGAAATCATAGTAGCCTGTCGTTACCGCGTAATCCACGGCCCCGGATTTTAGCGTCTCTTCCGGAAAGAAGGAAACGTGGTCGCCGCAGAATATTATTTTTGCCCCGTATTTGGCCTTAAGATCGGCCGCTATTGAAAGATGGACGCTGAAGAGCGGGGCTTTGGTCTCCATTATTATAATATCAGGCTTGAAGGAGTCTAGTTGAGCGGAGCATTCTTCCGCGCTCAATCTCAGATTTATAGCGTCAAGAAAGAGCGTTCCATAACCTTTTTCTTTCAACATAGTGGCAGTGGAAGCGGGTAGCAGCGGGAATATCCTTATCTCTTTTGAGCTTGTGAATTTGAACTGGCGGTTCTGGCCAAGCAGAGGAAATTGGCCGTTTTTGAGAGTAGGGGGATAGTAAATTGCCGCTTTGCCGTATTTCATGCGTTAACTCCTTAAGAAAAGTGAGTTGAACCGGATTCAATTATATAACAGCGGAAGGGTTAAAACAAGGCTGTTCTGGGAAAGTGCAGGCGCGGATAGCTTTTTCAAAGCCAGAACAGCGGAACTATTGAAAGCGCCGTCACAATGCCGCTGACCAGGAAAGGAAGGTCCACGTTAATGCCTGCCAGCCAGCCGGCGATAATTGGCCCAAGGATAGCTCCCAGCGACCCAAGCGCCGCGGCCTCGCTTGTATCCCTTCCCCGGCTTTCCGGCCTGGCGAATTCCTGTATGAATGAAGTGTTTATAGGAGACCAGAACGCAGCCCCGAAGAAGTCGTGCGTGAGCCAGAGGCAGGTCGCGATCCAGAAATTAGGAATTAGAGCCGCCGCACCTATGGCAAGCCCCTCGTAAATCATTGACAGGATATAAACTTTCTTGAAATCCTTCCTCTTGATGAAGTTCCCGAACACGAACATCGGCAGTCCCAGAGTAAATCGATGTATCATTAGAATGACCGCGACCACAGCAGCTCCGAGCAGGAACTTGTTTTTGAAAAAGAGCGGCATAAAGAACGAATGACTGATGGAAACGCCAAGGTTGAAAATGAACATTGTCGCTGTCAAAAGCAGCAGTTTCGGCGGCAGGTTTATTCTAACAAGGTCCTTAAAGCCGAGGGCTGCCTTGCTGCCGTTTCCTTTGAAGTTTTCCTTGAATTGAGAGTAGAAAAAGATGAATGCCAATAACAGTATCGCGCCGCAGACATAAAGGGGAAGCGAGGCCTGCTCGGGGGAAATCTTTACTTCTTTCGCGAGGAATCCGGCAGAGAGCATCCCGCCGGTCATGATTATTCCTGATATCAAAGTACCAGCGCCCTGGAGGAAGAACTCTATGCCTATTATCTTTGATATTATCTTGTGGAAGTCTTTTTTGGTGTTCTCAAAAACTAGAATGGATCTCATGGTGTCGCGAACGATAAGGGAGGCTTCGCGGATGGTCTTAAAGGAGGCCTGCGCTATTAGTCCCGGGAACAGGGGCGTTGCGAGGATGCTAAGCGACGAAAGCAGCAGCCCGATTGAATAAAAAGGTTTTCTTCCAATCCTGTCGGAATGCGCCCCGACATACATTCTCAGGAAAAAGATCAGCCCGGAGGATATTCCAAAGATCATCCCCATCTTTGCGTAGGAAATGTTTATAGAATCAAAGAAGTAGGGGAGGGCGAAGTCGTACATACCTAAACATACGTTGAATAGGGCGGAGGAAATAAGTATGATCCAGATATTGCGGTTCAATAAGGCTCCTTCAATAAAAGTTTATAAGGTTTGTAAGGTTAATAAGGTTTTTAAGGTAAAGGCAACTCCCACAACCTTTGTACTTTGGAAACTTTGCCTTTGTCATGCTTCTACGGTTTTGGCACTTACCTTACAAACTTTACAAACCTTATGAACCTTATAAACTTCTCAAGACTTAGTTGCTACGAATAATATTACCACAACGCTATTTCATAAACCATATTAACCTATTGACTGCCACTCCCATCGATATTATAATCAACCATGTTGTTAAAGGAGACTTGATAATGAAACGCAAGATTGTCCTGGTCGGAGGCGGAAGTTTCAAGTTTGCCCCCGGCATTATGAAAAACGCCCTGCTCTCAAAACACCTGCGCGATTCGGAGTTTGTCCTTTATGATCCAAATTATGAACTTGCCGCCCTGATGCTAAAGCTCGGGCTTCGCATGAATGAAACGCTAAAATCAGGCCTCAAACTCAAAGTGGAGAGGACCCGAAAGAAAGCCCTTTCCGGCGCGGATTTTGTCTTTCTTTCAATAAATGTCGGCGGTTTCAAGGCGCACCTTCAGGATATTGAAGTGCCGTACAGCAGAGGGATTCTCCAGTCTGTCGGAGATACTGTCGGGCCGGGCGGCGTTTTCAGGACTCTCAGGTTTGTGCCGGCTGTGCTTGACATCTGCAGGGATATGGAAAAACTCTGCCCCAAAGCGCTGCTCATCTCCTACACGAATCCTATGATACCGATTATCCAGGCAGTCAACCTTCACACTAAAATAAGGGCAATCGGCATGTGCCATGATTATCTCAAAACCGTAAAGGAAATCAATGATCTGTTCGGCGGCAAAATTGAATATATGTATGCCGGGCTTAACCATTGTGTCTGGATGCTGGAGATAAAGAAAGAAGGCAAAAGCCTGTATCCGAAATTGGAAGATCTGGTTAAAAAGAATAAGATACCGGATTACATGCGGGTTAAATTTGATGTTTTCAGGAACTTCGGCTATATCCCTGCCGCCGGAGAAAAACATGTCGCCGAATTTTTTCCTTACTACCTGCGCCCGGATGTTGATTACAAGAGGGATTGGAAGCTTGACTTGAGACAGGACGCGCTGAAGCCGATGATGAAAGAGAGGGATTCTGTCCTTGCCGATATCACGGCCGAGGTTAACGGAACGCAGGGGATAAGGGGGCTCTTTGAACCCTCCCGCGAGCTTGGAGTTGAAGTGATAGAATCCGTTATGACCGGCAAGCCAAAGGTCTTCAATATCAACATGCTAAATCTCGGCGCGGTGCCCAACCTGCCCGCGGATTCAGTGCTTGAGATGCCGGTCAGGGTGAGCGGCAAAGGTTTTAAGCCGCTTCCGCTAAAGGCGCTGCCTGACACTCTGCTGTGGAACACGCTGAGTCATTCCATTAAACTAAAACTCGCGATGGAAGCCGCGGTTTTCGGAGATAAGAAAAAGGCTCTGGCGGCACTCCTCGCCGACCCGGCTTGCGTAGACACTGATATCGCGAAAGAAATGCTTGACACTATGATAAAATTGCAACCCGAATACTTGGGACGGCTAAAATAGATGCTCGGATGGTTAGATGGTTAGATGGTTAGATGGTTGGAAGTAGGTAGTCCCTATGTTCAATCCAACGTCAGAGCATCTGACCCTCCGACCATCCAAGCATCAGTTAGAGGGTCATAAGGTCAGAAGATATAGGGACTACATTCTTCCGCGCATCAGGTCTTGAAAGCGTCTGCGCCTCTGCGCATCAGCGCGTCCGCACATCTATCACGGAGGGTATTGTTTA
>CAIWRR010000041.1 GCA_903915125.1 Candidatus Firestoneibacteriota bacterium
CAGTTATTACGGTACAATATTCCGGCAAGAGGCGCGGGGTAGTTGAGCTAAACGAAGGCGCGTGGGTTTACGGCGGCGAACTGAGATTAGCCGATAAGGCGGAGCCCTTTGTAGTTGATTCCGGAAAGCTCTATACGAATCTCTGCAATAAAATAGCGGAATTTCTGAAGACGGGGGTTTCTCCGGTTCCGCTTGAAGAGACGATGGAAGTTATGGTTTTGCTGGACGCTGCGGAAAGGGCGTATAATACCGGGAAAGAAATAATACTGTAAGCGTTTGTAACGTTAATAACGTTTATAACGTAATGCAGAAAAAATGGGGGCAACAATGGATAGGAACAAAGATAAAGAAATACTGAAACCGCTTATAGAGCGCCTGCTTGAAATAGCGGCAAGGCCTTCGGAAACCAGAAAAAAGAAACTCTGGGCGAATCACCAGGCTTTAAACCCTGTTGAGAGGCCTCCCGTCTGCGTTTATTACGAAGGGATGCCCGACCCGGAATGGAATCGCATAACAGGGCCGTTCTCCTGCAAGACTCCCGCCGGCCTTTCGCTTGAGAAAGACCTGAAGAAGAGGCTCTGGATGGCGGAAAATGTTCCGGATGACAATATTGTCTGGCCGTTTGTCACCGTGCTTGCCGTAGTCTCGAAAGCAGCCGACTGGGGAGTTCAGGTTACCTGGCATGAAAGTTCGGGAGCGGGAGTACTTGGCGCCAGAAAAGCCGAATCGCCTTTTAAGGACGGCATTGACCTGAATAAACTGAAATTTTCAGACATGCAGATAGATGACGCGGCGACCGCCTTGCTTGTTGAAGAGTTTAGCGAGCTTTGTCTCGGGAGACTGCCGGTGTTTGTAAAATACGCGACCCTCGGCGCCTCCCCCTTTGATAAGGCTACCGAGCTTCGGGGCATGGAGGAAATTCTTTTTGACTGCGTTGACGCTCCGGAAAAGGTTAAGGGGCTGATGGAATTCCTTACTGTTTCGCTTCTTGCCCATCATAAAGCGAGGGAAGCGAAAGGACATTTGAATGTGGCAACGCTTGACGGAAAGTACGCGGCTTTTGGCTGGCGCGTGCATTCGTTTTACCTTCCGCCCGATTTTAACGCGGCAAAGCCGCAGCTAAAGAACGAATGGTTTTATGTTTCGGCCCAGACCTCGTCGGGGCTCGGTCCTGACATGTACGCGGAGTTTGTTCACCCGTATAACTGCCGGCTCGCGGAGCTTATGACGGACAGGACGGTTTATTATCACGGGTGCGAGATGCTCGACCAGAAATTCGGCATATTAAAAACCCTTCCGCACCTGAGACGCGTGCATGTCTCGCCCTGGTCAAATACCGCAACTGCGGCGGAAGCCTTTAAAACGGACGCGGTTTTGGAGATACATTCGCACCCGGGCAAGGTCTTCTTCGGTTTCAGCAAAAATGATATGAAGAACGAAATCAAGGCCATAACCGGCCCCGCGAAAGGTTTGCATTTTGACATAAACCTGAGCGACATACATTCGGTAAACTCAGACCAGCTGCTGCTTAGGAAATGGGCAGAGGCTGCGAGAGAAGCTTTGGCTCAATAAAGAAGCAAAAAGCAATTGTTGATTGCGCTGATTAAAAAGTTAGATTATGCGGATTAAATCGGTATAATCTGCGTAATCTGGTTTCCTAATCTGTGAAATCAAAAAGCAGTTGCTGTTTACGTTATTTAAAAGGAGATACCATGGGAAAGATGACGGCAAGAGAAGTGATCCGCAAAAACATAAGGTTTGAAAATCCGGACAAACGTAATGTTATAATCTGGAAACACTATTTTACAATAATCTTTTAACGATTCACTCCTATATCCTGTACTGATTATAAAATCATAATGTTTTGGGA
>CAIWRR010000042.1 GCA_903915125.1 Candidatus Firestoneibacteriota bacterium
CATGCTTTTGACATTATTTCCTCCAAGAAACCGAATCTTTTGATTTTTGCTGAAAGAATATGGTAGATTATAAATGTTCCTTCCGCCATTGTCAACAAAAAACATGGAAAGCAATGACCTGCGTTACATAAAAGGCATCGGTCCCGTCAGGGCGTCCTCGTTAAAACGGATAGGACTGACCACGCCCGAACAGCTGCTCCTCTTTTTTCCTAAATGGCATGTGCACAAAACCGCTATTACGCCTATTGCCCTGGCAAAGAACGGCCAGAAGACTTTCATCAAGGGCTTTATCTCTGAAGTGGAGGAATTGAGGAGGCCGGGGCGCAGCATTCTAAAGGTCATAGTAGACGATAACAGCGGCGCGACCCTAACCTGGACCTGGTTCAACAGGCCGTATATGCGGGATGTCTTGACGGCAGGCAGGCAGGTGGTTATCCATGACGCCGTTGAATCGACGAGGTGGGGCCTCCAGATAAACGGAACAGCAGGCACCTACGAGTTCCTTTCTCAGGAAGAACACGCTGCCATTGAACGCGGAGAAATACTTGGTTTCTATAAGTCAACAAAGATTCTTACCCAGGAATTCTTCAGGGAGATTATCAGGGAGCTCATCAACACGAAACTGACCCTTATTGTAGAGATGCTCTCTCCTGATATTACAATGCGCCACGATCTCTACCGTATCAGGGAAGCCCTCATCAAATTCCACTTCCCGGAAAATACCGTTGAGCTTGAGAAGGCGAGAAGAAGGCTGGTCTTCGACGAACTCTTTATGCTGCAGCTTTTCCTGGCCCGCCGGAAATTATTCCTGGCAAAGAAAATAAAGACCAGATCCTACACGGAAGAAAGCCCTTCCGCTTTGGAGCTTGAGAAGAAACTCCCCTTTGAGCTTACGGGAGCGCAGAAGCGCTCTATCGCGGAAATTAACGCGGATCTCATGAAGAAAGCGCCCATGAACCGCCTGCTGCAGGGAGATGTCGGTTCCGGCAAGACCATAGTTGCGCTTATGGCAATGCTTAAGGTTATAGACAGCGGCTACCAGGCCGCGATAATGGCCCCGACTGAGATTCTGGCAGAACAGCATTACAGGAATTACGGAAAGTATTTTGAGCAGATAGGCGGACGAAAGAAGGCGGTCCTTTTGACAGGTTCGCTCACCGCGAAACAAAAACGCGAAGCGCTGGCGGCGGTTAAAAGCGGAGAGGCCTCTCTAGTGGTCGGCACTCACGCTTTAATACAGGACGCGGTGGAGTTTAAAGAACTCGGAATGATTGTGATAGACGAGCGGCACAAGTTCGGGGTCTTCCAGCGCCTCACGCTGGAATCAAAAGGCGTGTTCCCGGACTGTCTTATGATGACCGCGACGCCCTTTCCGAGAGCGCTGGTGCTGACGCTTTATGGAGATACGGAACTTTCCGTAATAGACGAACTGCCGAAGGGAAGGCTCCCGATATACACGAAGTGGACGCAGGAGAAACGGCGCCAGGATGTCTATGAATTTATCAGGAATAAAGTTGCCGCGGGCGAGCAGGCGTTTATAGTTTATCCGCTTGTTGAGGAATCAGAGAAGTTAATGCTTAAGGCGGCTGAAACAGACTATGTGTACCTGAAAAACGAAGTGTTTAAAGGGAGAAATGTCGGCCTGA
>CAIWRR010000043.1 GCA_903915125.1 Candidatus Firestoneibacteriota bacterium
AAGGTTTATAAGGTAAAACACAAAACAACAATCTACAAGGCGGATGATGGAAAAAGAGATGCAGGAAATAGCTAAGAAACTCTTAGCGGAGAAGAAGGTTGACTGGGTCATCGGCTACGAGAATTCCTTTGAGCCGGGTGCCTCGCGTCCTGTTTTCATAAACAAGCCTGAAGACGCGGTCAAACTCGTATTCAATAAATCCTGCGTGAACAATCTCTCGGTCTATCTTCCGAAAGTAAAAAAGCAGAAAGCGGCCGTGATTGCCAAGGGCTGCGATCTGAGAAGCGTCCGTGAAATTATCAAAGAGCACCAGATACTGCGCGAGAATGTCGTCATCATAGGCGTTGCCTGCGAGGGCGTGGACAGTTCAAAATGCGCGACCTGCAGGGAGAATAAACTGGATGGGGCGGATTTCACGGTCGGAGCCGTGAAAGACCTGGGCAGGAAAGAAGACCTCTCCGATATAGAAAAATTTGAGAAGCTTTCCTCGAGCGAGAAGGAAGCGTTCTGGAACAAGGAATTTGAAAGATGCATCAGGTGCTACGCCTGCAGGAATGTCTGCCCGGTCTGTTACTGTCCGGACTGCTTCGCGAACAGGCTCATGCCCGAATACCTTAACAAAGTTGTCAATACCGCGGAGAATAAAGTCTTCCAGCAGATAAGGATGCAGCACGTGTTCGGCAGGTGCACGGATTGCAGGGCCTGTGAAGAGGCCTGTCCGGTGGGAATAAAACTGTCGCTTCTCACAAAGAAAATGTCCAAAGACGCAAAGAAGCTCTTTAATTATGAAAGCGGCAAAGACACGGATTCCAGGCCTCCGCTCTCGACCTTCAAGGTTGACGAAGAAGGTATCGTGGAGATAATGTAAAATGCAAAACAAACTTATTACACAGGAAAATTTAAAAGCCCTCGTTAACGAACTTGCGGCTTCGAACGATGTTTTTGCTCCCAAAAGGGAAAACGAGAACACCGTCTCCTTCGGGAAGATCAATTCTTTTGATGAATATGTTCCCGGCGTGCTCCTTACCAACACCACGGTCAAGGACAAGGTTTACCTGCAGTCCGAACAGCTCTTTCAGTATGAGTTAAAGAAAGACACAGTGGAGTTTAAAGAAAAGGCGCCGGGGAAAGAAGCGGTAATATTCGGCGGAAGGCCCTGCGACGCGAGGGGCTTTGACGTAATTGATAAACTCTTTAACTGGTCAGGTTATGAGGACGGCCCTTACACGGGCGGCAGGAAGAATACCACGATAATAACGGTTTCCTGCGAGAAACCCGAGCTAACCTGTTTCTGCACTTCATTCGCGGGCGGAAGCCCGGCAGACGGGAAGGGAAGCGATATTCTGCTGACCCCTGTTTCGGGCAAGTTTCTCGCCGAAGTCCTTACGGAAAGAGGAGAGAAACTCGCGGCAAAGTATTCAAAGTATTTCACTGATGCGTCGGATGCAGAAACCGCGGCAAAGGCGGAGTTCGCAAAAGCGGCCGAAACTAAGATAACAAAGAAACTGGACCTGGCCGCGGTCAAGAAGAACCTTGATTCTTCATTTGATTCGCCTTACTGGGACACGGTTCACCTGCCTTGCGTGAAATGCGGCGCGTGCACCTATGTTTGCCCTACCTGCTATTGTTTCGACATAACCGAGAAAAAGTTCGGTTATTTGAACGGCGAGCGCAACCGCACCTGGGATTCCTGCATGTCGGAGATGTTCACCAAGATGGCAGGCGGGCATAACCCGAGGACCGATACGAAGAGAAGGTTCAGACAGAGATTTATGCATAAGTTCAGATACCATGTTGATAATTTCAAAGAAGAACTCTGCACGGGCTGCGGGCGCTGTATCCGCAGGTGTCCGGTGGGGATTGATATAAGGAAGGT
>CAIWRR010000044.1 GCA_903915125.1 Candidatus Firestoneibacteriota bacterium
TCAACAAAGTGACGCAGAAAGAAATAAACAAGGTCGAAAAACTGATGAACGGTCGCCCGAGAAGAACACTTGGTTTCGAGACACCAGAGGACGAATTAAGGAAAAGTGTTGCGTTAGATGTTTGAGACTACCTAAGGTTTAAATTGTTTTCGTTATAAACGTTAGTAACGTTAAGAACGCCTTTGGCCTTTACATATATATCATCCTTTTAGTCATTCCCCCGTCAACTACCAGGTTTTGTCCTGTTATGAAACCGCTCTTTGCAGCATCGGCAAGGAAGACGCAGGCCTCGGCTATATCTTCTCCTCTTCCGACACGTTTCACGAAATGCTGCTCCCGGTCGCGCTTTGTTTCTCTATAACCCGACACATTTATCCAGCCGGGGCTGATTGCGTTCACGCGGATTCTTTTCGGCGCCAGGCTTGAAGCAAGAGAGTGGGTCATGCCCAGGATTCCCGCTTTGCTTGCGGCGTAGGGCTCCGAACCGGGCTCAGACATAAGCGCCCTGGTGGAACTTATATTGATGACCGCGCCACCCTCGCTCATTTTGAGAAGCGCGTATTTTACCAGCATATACTGGGCCGTAAGATTGACAGCAAGCACCCGGTCCCACGCCTTCATCGGCCGCTTTTCCATAGGACGCCAGTCGCCGAAACCGGCATTGTTAACGATGATATCTATCTTTCCAAAACGCGCCGCCGCTAGTGAAACAAGTTTTTTTATCTGCGCTTCCTTTGAGACGTCGCATTTGAAAAAGAGCGCCTTTCCTGATTCCGAAAGCTGCTCCGCGGTTTTCTTTCCCGCTTTTCCGTCAATATCCGCTATCAGGACGGAAACTCCCGAGCGGATGAATTTTTCCGCGATGAACCTGCCGATTCCGCCCGCTCCGCCCGTAATGACGGCTGTTTTACCGTTTAACATTCAGCACCTGCTCGAGATAGCGCTCATAGAGTTTTCCCGCCGAAGGATTCGAGGCATTGGGGCTCATAAAATGGGAGAACTCAAAGGTTAAGACATTGGAAACATACGGTGAGACAATATTCAGCTTTTTTACCAGGTCCCTTATATCTATCGGGAAGAATACTCCCTTAACCGGTATCTCGCTTGAGAAAGTTTCAACATTCGCCCAGAGTTCAAATTTGTGTGTTTTACTCTGCTCCTTGAAACCCTTAAGATAATCTCCTATTTCATCCATTCCCGCCGGCGCTATCTGGACGGCAAGTATGTCAAAGGTGCCGGAAATGCCCTTGAGCAGTTCGTCCCACTCTTTTTTGTATTCTTTCGGAGGCAGGAACTTTTCCACCAGCCGCCTGCCCCAGATGAAGGGGGAGATCAATATCGGTTTTCCCGGAGAAACTTTCCGTATCTTTGCGGAAAGCGGTTGATATATTTTTTCAATGTCAAACTCGCGCTTGCCCACTTCGTTAGACATATACCAGCCGTGAAAACTTTCGTGTTTGCCGTAACGCTCCTCAACTTCCTCAATGAAAGGAAGCACAAGTTCCAACTCTTTCGCGTGAGCGTTCCCGCTCCAGTATTTTCCCGAATCATAGGTCCCAAAAAAAAGTTTCATCGCGAACCTGTCGGCTAGCGACAGGAAAAGTTCCGCAAGATCAAAGTCCGCGTGAAGCTTGAGGGTTTTGCTCGGAAAGATTACTTTATCTTTGTAGCCTGCCCGGATTATTACAACCGTGTCTATGCCGGCGGCTTTCATCGCCCTAAAATCCGCCTCCCACTCTTTTTCCCCCCAGTTCTGGGAAGGGATGTCGTGGGTTATTTCGTCTATGACTGTGACTTTAATCGGAAGCATCTAACTCTCCTCTTGAGACTGATTACGCATTGAAACTGATTGCGCAGATTATAAAAGAGATTACACGGATTATACCATGTTCAGTTCAAATCACTGAAATTTATCTGGTTTCTCTTCTTTTGACGCCGGCGCGGCTGGCAGCGGCGGCTTCTCCGATTCCCCTGCTTTTTTCAGCCGGAACTCGGCAAAGAGCGAAGAGAGCAGGGCAGGCGGAGTATTGTCTATATCCCCCTCCGACTTTTCCGTAACCGCGCCTTTTTTTATCCTCCCGGAACTGATGTTAGACTGCGGGCGAAGGGGCGGCGCATAATACCTTGCGTTTTCAACTTTGTAGACGTATTCCCCGTCGGGAACAATGCTCCCGAAACTATTCCTGCAGTCCCAGGTGAAAGTATAGGTAGAGCCGGAGCTGCCGCCGCTGTAGGTAGCGCCCGTATAAGCGTCAGGCTGGTTGTCTGAAATTTTGCCCGCCGCCTTTTCCCATTTCTGAAGATGCACGGGAAATGGATTTATTGTTCCCCCGACGCTGCGGTACAGCGTTTTTATATACTTTCCGCTGCTGTCTTCTATCCAGACCGCGGTCCTTGCGTTTCTCCCGGCACCGCTTCTTATATAAGTTATTTTAACTTCAGGTATTCCCGCTGCGGCCGCCGGGGTTTCTGCCGCCGGAACATAACCTGCAAGCCGCTTTATAGCAAGCAGAGCGGCCGCGTCTCCTTTGTTTATCTCTCCGATATAGGCGGCCATTTCTGATGCTGATATTTTCTTGTTATCCAGGGCTTTGTAGACTTCCCTGCGCGCCTTTTGCTGGATCTCGGAGACCTGGGCGCGCGCGGTCGCAGACAGCAGCAAAAACAGAATCGCGAAGGCGGTAGCGGCGGCTATTTTAGTTTTTACGGTCATCGCTATTTCTCTCCGGTAAAAGCCCGGCCCTGTAAGTCCCGGGGTATTGCCCTGTTTCTTTGTTGAACGCGCGGCTGAAGGAACTTAGCTCTTTGTAGCCGCAACTTTCCGCGATATCAAATATTTTTAGAGATTCTTTTGCGAGCAGCTGTTTTGCCTTTTCCATTCTCAACGAGAGAAAATACTTCCTGAAACTTTTTCCGGTGACCGCCGAAAAAAGCCTGCTGAAATGACAGGGGCTCACCCCGGCCAGGGCGGCCGCCGCGGAAAGCGTGTGCTGCGAAGGCTGCTGCTCCGCCAGCGTTTCAAGCACCCTGTCTATAATTGTTCGTTTCCTTCTCTGCCGAAGCCTTGCCGCGCTCTCATCAAGCTTAGTTTTTGAGGGCCGGACCTTTTTAATGCCTCTTAACTCTTTCTTCTCGGCCTCACGCACGGCGTCAACCACATAACCTGCGAACAAGCGCATAAGCTTTAACGCCAGGGCGATTTCCTCGGCCCCGGCGCGCTTCATTTTATCAAACTCGGCCGAGGCCACACCCTCGTCTATTCCCTTGGAATTAAGGACCTCCATATATTTCATTTTCTCTTTCGCGGAATAGCGCTTAAAAAACGCCTGGCCCGCCACAAGGCAGCCGAGGTACCTCTTTCCCTGAAAAACGGGATAAACTATCTCGTTGACTCCCGCATAACAGGTGTTGACCTGCGGAGCCATCTCTTTTACGGCCCTGAGGTTTGATACCCCGTCGCTTTTCGAACAATCAAACCTTGAATTCTTTCCTGTTTTTACCGCAAGGCAGTAACCGCAAGTGTGCGTATTCTCCCCGCCCGGAAGCTGCAAATCCGGGCTGAGCTTTAGCGTGGTCTTAAAATCATAAAAAAGAAGAGTCAGCCCTGTCAGCCTTTCCATTATAGGGGCAAAGTCTTTTATTGTAAAACCTGTTTTTTCTATCAGAGATTCAAGCGCCATGCCCCATTATACACAATATGCTTCTTTATTTGTAATAACAATATATGTCAACAGATGCACAAAACCTGCAATTGTTTCGGCTTTAGCTAATTGCTAAAATAATATTGATGACACCGATAAAGCTTCATGCCCTATCGGTGACATTAAAACAAATCGGTGTAATCGTTTTCAAAGGAGGAATTGAATGAAAGGCTTCAAGGTGAAGGGGATACACGTTAAAACGCGCGAATCCAAGGCAATAACCGCGCTCATCGAAGGCAAGAGCGGGAAGATATATGTAGGGCTGACGGCTTACCTGAACTGCCTCACTTCAATAGATCCAAAAACCAACAAGGTCACCGACCTTGGCCGGGTATTCCCGGAAACAAATAACAGGGTTCACATGCTGGATAAAATCCATAACTCCCTGGTAAAAGACAACGACGGAATAATTTATTTCGGGCGGGGCATCGGTTTAAGCTGGAACGGGGCCGGCGGCGGCGTGACCGGGATTGAAGCCATCAAGAAAAAGAATTTTGACATGGGCGCCTATGAGGGCGGGCGGATGTATTCCTATAATGAAAAAACAAGAAAAGTTAAGGACCTCGGCCTGATGATGGCGAAGAACGGCGTGCACACGCTTTCAATTCACGAAGAGAGCAAGATGCTCTATGCCTACGGCATCCCCGATAATCATTTTTATTCCTTCAACATCAAAACGGGGGAGGCCAGGGACTTCGGCAAGATTTCCCACTACTGCTCGCATAACTTCGGCGTCGCAAAGAACGGCAATGTGTACGGCGGCTGGATGAGCATCAACAAGTCCGTCCACCTCTTTAAGTACGATGCGAAGAAACAGGAACTCTTCCGCCAGCATCAGCTGATGCAGTACCATATAGGCCAGGACATCGCCGGCAATGTCGGACTGGACAGCTGGTTCACTGACGACAACGGGGAGCTTTACGCGGGAACTGTTGACGGGCTGCTGCTTAAGATTAACCCTGATAACGATGAAGTCAGCGTTGTGGGAAAACCTCTTGTTGAACCCCGTCTTACCGGAATGACAAAAGGCCCGGACGGGCTGATATATATGACCGCCGGTTATCCGGTTATGCACATCGTAACCTATGACCCGAAAACTAATAAATTCAAGGATCTTGGTCAGCCGGAAACAGCCCATCCTATGTGTTACTTCCACGGAGTAGCAGTTACAAAGGACGGGACCATCTGGGTGGGAGAAACGGATAGCGCAAGGGCGATAGTATATAAAATAACCCATTAATAATAAGCCAAATATCGTTCATAACGTTTATAACGTTCCTAACGTTACTAACGTTTATAACGTAATGCAAAACCATGCTAAGAATCTTTTCGTTATGAACGTTACAAACGTATAAATGGCACCAAAACACTTAAGATTAAATTTCAAATCACAAGCACAAAATCACAAATAAAAACAAAGAACACAATTTGCAAACTGTCTTTATGATTACTGTTGTTTTTCCCTTTTTGTTTTTGGTGTTTGTTTGGTGTTTGTTTGGTGCTTGGTGCTTGTGATTTGGTGCTTACATCTTCGACGTTTCGAATTTAGTGCTTCGAATTTGCTTTTATTGTTCCTCCTCCCTTTCCAACCTTATATTATTTATCACAAACTCCCTATCATCTTCATCAAACCCGAGACCGAACAGCTTTACATCCTTCATATTCATCGGGCGGCTGTCTATCGTCGCGAGTTTTTTGACAGGAAATTGAATGGTCTGCTGACCCCGGCTAAGCACTGTTTTTTGCCTCGCAATCGGATAGCCGGACCAGGCGTATTCTTCAGTGCAGGGAAGCGCCTGAGCGTCTGCGATACAGAGGTAAATAGTTGTCCTCTTGCCCGGGTTAAAACATTCAATTTTCAGATAGTCATAGCTGCTCCAGTCCGTTTGAGGACTTTTGAAGACTACCCATTTGCCGCCTTTCTTTGGAATTACTTTCAACGCATTGCCTGAAACTACATGTTCTTTTGTCAACTCGCAGGGAAAAACCCATGGATCCAATCCGCTGCTAACAGCTTTGAAATCCTCAGTTTTATCAAAAAAGAACAAAGGCAGTCCTTCTGCCAGCGCGAGAACAGGCGACATAATTACCGCCATCATTATGATACTGATAGCCCGCTTCATTACTGCGCCTCCCCTTTAACCGCGATTATGTGTTTTGCCAGCGTCATTTTCATCAGGTCAAGTTTTCCCCCGCCGAATTTTTTCAGCGTATCGTCTCCAACCGTGTCCGCCTGCCTGCCGTCCACGGAAGGTTTATCAAATGTTATGGCCTTAAGACTATTCAGGTAA
>CAIWRR010000045.1 GCA_903915125.1 Candidatus Firestoneibacteriota bacterium
CCGGCATGAATAATATTAACACACCTATAAAGAGAAACTCCGGCCTTCAGGCCGCAGAGTTTCATTTAGACAGAATTTCTGGAGGGTTTATGCAAAGCTACAATTGGTACTCACAGCTGATTAGGCCCTCGTGGGCGCCGCCGAATTGGCTCTTTGGACCGGTATGGTCGGTTCTCTACATTATGATAGCCATCTCGTTCATTTCGGTTTTCACGATGGCAGGGAAGAAAGAAATTGCATTCCTCGTGGCGCTGCCCTTCATTCTCAACCTTCTATTTAACTTCGCTTTTACTCCGCTTCAATTTGGACTGAAGAACAACCTGCTTGCCGCGGCGGACATACTTTTGATTCTTTCCACGCTCGTCTGGGCTATGATTGCCGTCTGGCCGCACGCCCGCTGGATTACCTATATGCAGATTCCATATCTGCTCTGGGTCGCATTCGCAACGGTGTTGCAGCTGACGATTACTTGGCTTAACAGGTAAGTTGCATATCAAAATGCTTACATCATAGAGAAACGAGGAGGAAAAATGGAAGACAAAGCAAAAGTTGCAACTGAGTGGAATGACAAGGGTAATGAACTATCTGAAGCTGGAGAAGAAGAAGAAGCGATAGAATGCTATGATGAAGCGATTGCCCTCTCGCCGAACTTTGACAGCACTTGGTATAACAAGGGGCGCAGTCTGTCCGCTTTAGGGCGCGACGATGAAGCCATAGAATGCTACGATGAAGCAATAAGGATCAATCCCGAAGATGCGGAGTATTTTTACTATAAAAGCATAAGTTTGGGAAAGATGAAAATGGATGAAGAGGCTCGGGTGTTCCGCAATAAAGCGTTAGGCCTAAATCCGCATATCGCAGCGCTAATGGAAAAGAAGGGAAGAAACGAAGAGGGTGCCGGCTATTCTTCAGGGTTTCTCTCTGATAAGCCACGAGTAGAGCGTACATCTAACAACAACCAGTCCTCACTTTCGTATCACCGCGGGGCAAATCAATCAGGGAGCAAGTACCCTGCGATTGAAGGTTTGATAGGCATTTTCAGGGGTGTGGCAACGCTTTGTATTGTCTTGATGGTTCTTACAGGGATGATAGTATTCATTATGATAATTTCTACGTCTCAGTATGTCGGTGGAGCCGGAGTTATAGGGATTATTGCTATTGGTCTTGGGATTGAGTTATTGTTGGGATTATGTTGGTTGTTGACAAAAGCTTTCAGTGAATTATTTCAAGTTTTTATTGATATAGAGGAAAACACAAGGAAGAAATAAGAACAAAGGGGACAGAGCCTGGTTATTGATGGTTAGAGGGTTGGAGGGTTAGAGGGTTGGAGGGCGTGCCATGAACCCGAGTGTTAACGAGTGGTTCATGGTTGGAGGCTTAAAGGCTATCAAAGGATGGGGGACTTTTTGCTCAATAATGCGTGAGTTTTTAATTAGCTATCAGAAATTAGCAATCAGTAATCGGTTTTAGCGCGGAGCGGCAGCGGAGCCGGTGGACAGACACCTTTATTCTTCAAGGCTTATGGAGTGCATCGTCAATGACGATGCACCCTGGCGCGACGACTTAGTCGTCGCAATCTAAAAGTTCTTGCGAGGCACCTTGGCGCAACGACATTGTCGTTGCACTCCATAGGTTTAATCAAGATTAGCAAAGCCATTGTGCCTCGCTAGGAGCGATTACTGATTAACGGCTCAAGGATTCAATCGGTCCACTGTCTACTGTCTTCTGGCCTACGCTTCGGGGCACCTTGGCGCAACGACCCGTATACCATTCGCTGCGCTCAGGTATACGGCAAGATGGTCGCTGCACTCCATAGGTTTAAGCAAGATTAGCAAAGCCATTATGCGCCGCTTCGCGGATTACTGATTACTATTGCTAAATACAAATCAATAATGAACGCAGCGCGTTCACTTTTCATCAGACAAATCTCATATAATCTCATATAATCTAATATAGGTTGTGTGTTAGTAAACTAAGGCTTTCTGCATCAGCTCAGGATAACAGAAATATATGCCCGCCGCTATGTTGGATTCAACAAACCGATCTGCAAATATAGATATTTATATTTGCAGTTGACCGAGTTAGTGCAAATAAGGTATAATGCCCCAAATGAACAAATACATAGCAGGAACATACAGGCAGCAATATCAGTATAAGAGTTTCTCCCCGGCGCTCGTAAACAGGCCATTTCGGTGGGAGGATGACGAAATAGATATTCTTTTGGAAGAGGCCGTCAAGTCTCTTGCGGACTTAAATCAATATTCGGTCCATGTCCCAAATATAGAATTCTTTCTGAAGATGCATGTTGTCAAGGAAGCCGATTCTACCAGCAGGATAGAAGGCACCAATACCAACATTGAAGAAGCTCTGATTTCCCGCGATGATATTGAGCCGGAGAAGAGGGATGACTGGCTTGAGGTACACAACTACATAAACGCTATGAATCACGCGATATCCTCGCTTGATAGAATTCCGCTTTCCATCAGACTGCTCAAGGGGGCGCATGAAATTCTATTATCCGGAGCCAGAGGAGAACACAAAGCCCCGGGAGAGATAAGAAAAAGTCAGAACTGGATCGGAGGGTCAAGCCTTAAGGATGCAATGTATATTCCGCCGCATCAGGCGGAGCTCCCTGATCTTCTTTCGGATTTGGAAAAGTTTATCCACAATTCAAGCATCAAAATGCCGGTTCTTGTCAAGACAGCTATTTGCCATTATCAATTTGAGGCAATTCATCCGTTCCTGGACGGAAACGGCAGGATAGGCCGGCTGCTGATTACACTCCTTCTTGTCGAAAACAAGATGCTCGGAAAGCCGGTTCTTTATTTGTCCGATTACTTTGACAGGAACAGGAACGCTTATTACGAGTCGCTTACCGCTGTCAGGACCAAAAATGATCTTGAACAGTGGATAAAGTTCTTTCTGTCGGCGGTTATAAGCACATCCGGAAAAGGCATTGAAACCTTCAGGGCAATCGCCGCTTTACGCGAAAACTATGCGGTGAAACTTGCAAAGCTCGGCAAAAGGGCAACGCTCGGGGAAGAACTCCTGAATAAGATGTACTCCCAGCCGATTATGAATGCGGCAACTATTGCGGATGAGCTGAAAGTGTCTTTTACGACGGCTTCCAGATTGATATTGGTTCTCGCGAAAGCCGGCATTTTAAAGGAAAGGACCGGAAACGCCAGGAATCGCTCATTTGAGTTGAAAGAATATCTTGAGCTGTTCAAATAAAGGCAGAGGTAAGTAGGCTGATTGAAAACATGAGTCTATAATTATCAATTAGTAATCAACAATTAGCAATCCGGCGGAGCCGGTTGTGCGCCACTTTGGCTGGTTTCGGACCGGCTATTTTGCGGAGGACATAGAATAAGAAATTACAAGTTTTGGTTTTTGCCATTGAGCGGTCGGAAATTGTTCCGTAACGCTTGCGTTGCTTGCAAATCTGCCGGAGTTTTGAGGGGTTGACGCCTTTAAAAGCCAACCTTGATTTACTGCGGTGCCATCAAGCCAGGCCTGCACATCCGCGCTTACATCTCCGGTTGTCATCCAACGGTCGCCGGGTAGAGCTCCAAATTCAAATGAACAGGTGGCGGTAGATTTTATAGATTCCATTATTGCAGGGCCTGAGCCCGGAGCCCAAATGTTGCCTGCCGGATAAGCATAGGGTTTCTTTGTCCAGTATCGACCGGGGGTACTTGATCCCTTATATATACCTGCTCTGCTCGAGTAAGTGACTGAGGTGACATCCCACATTCCCAAATTATCGGGATCCTCAACCCTGTGTACTGAAATATTATGATCTCCCGAAGATGGCTGAAAGAAAAAATATGATAAATATGCAGAATTTATTTTTGCGCCTTTTGGAATCATGCTGATGTCATAATATGAGAGAATGTGATATCTTGGTATCTTGCCTCCTCCGAGAGCGGGGTGGCCTCCTCCTATGCACCAAATACCGTTATGTTGTCCGACTCCCAGCGCGTCCAAGGGCCATACCTTTGTGTTTGTGTAGGTTGATCCATCCGGCAATTTTATTCCCATTTGAAGAGTGATTGTTACTGTTTGGGTTTTACCGGCTTCAACCCGGCCGGCAGCTTCGGCATTCTTTAATAAAATGCCGCTGAAAATGCACGCAACAACCATAGACGCGAGTGCTGCCGAAATAATTCGATTACTAAAATTTTTCATTTTACCAAGTACCTCCATAAATAATATGACTTTTAAGGTATCAACCTGAATTTGTAGTTAATATTTCAAAGCTGACTACCCGTGTTTCTGCCATTATTATACTCCAAGTTTCCGGCCGGTCAAGGGCATATCCCGCTTTAAATAAAAGGGAGACACCTTTATTCTTGACAAAACGATAGGGTATTGCGACAAATGGACAGTGGTGGTCGTCATGGAGCAGATTCTACAATAAGAGGAATAAACACATGAAAACAAACGATTGGGATCCGAAGCTTTACTTGAAGTTCAGTGATGAAAGGACTCAGCCATCAATTGATCTTGTGAACAGGATTCGGTTCGAGAAGGCACCGGGAAATATCATTGACCTGGGGTGCG